>JAIVJN010000280.1 GCA_020200025.1 Acidobacteriota bacterium
CGCCTGGCCGTCTACATCGAGAAGAACGTCAAGCTCAAGGGACAGGTGAAGTCGGCGATGATCTATCCGATCGCCGTCATCGTCATCGCCGCCGTCGTCGTCGCGGTGATTCTGTGGAAGGTCATTCCCACCTTCGCGGCAATGTTTGCCGGCCTGGGCGCCGAGCTGCCGTTGGCGACCCGCATCGTCATCTCGCTGAGCAACAACTTCGTGCGCTTCCTGCCGTTCATCGTGCTGACCCTGGGGGCGCTCGCCTTCGGCGTGCGCCAGTATTACGCCACCGAGAGCGGACGGCGCGTCATCGATCGGCTGCTGCTGGCGACGCCCGTGCTCGGTCCCATCCTGCGCAAGATCGCCGTCGCGCGCTTCTGCCGCACCCTGTCGACGCTCCTCAGCTCGGGCGTACCGATTCTCGACGGCATGGACATCACGGCGAAAACCGCCGGCAATGCCATCATCGAAGACGCGGTCCAAACCACTCGTCGCAGCGTCGAGCGCGGCGACACGGTTGCCGCGCCCTTGCGAGAGACGAAGGTCTTCCCCGGCATGGTGGTGCAGATGATCAGCGTCGGCGAGGCCACCGGCGCCCTCGACACCATGCTCGCCAAGATCGCCGACTTCTACGAGGAAGAGGTCGACACGGCGGTGGCCGGGCTCTTGACGCTGCTCGAGCCGATCATGATCGCCTTTCTCGGCGCCATCGTCGGCGGCATCGTCATCGCGATGTACCTGCCCATCTTCGGGCTCATCAGCCAGTTGGCAGGATGAAGACCGGCTCGCTCGGCGAACGCCTCTCGACCCACATCGCCGTTCGCCTCATGCTGGCGACGGTGTTTCTGGGCGCGGCCATCGTTGTCCAGGTGAGGACGCCGGGGGCGTTTCCCGGCAACCCGCTGTTCCTGTTGATTGCGCTCGTCTACGCCGTGAGCCTCGTGTCCATCGCCTCGCTGCGCTTGGTCGATCGATTTCCTCGACTGGTCGACGTGCACTTCGCGATCGATGCCACGCTCATCGCCGCCTGTGTGTTTCTCACCGGCGGCATCACGAGCTTGTTCTCGTCGCTGTTTGGCCTGCCGATCCTCGCGGCGGGCACGATGCAGCGCCGTCGCGGTGCCCTGCAGGCCGCGTGCGTGAGCTCGGCGCTCTTCGCCGCCGTGGTGCTGGCGCAGTACGCCGCGGCTGCTGGCCTGATCGGGCTGCCGACCTCGAGTAGCGCGGCCGAACTACCCGACGCGATCCTGGCCTTTTACACCGTCGGCCTCAACATCTTCGGGTTCTTCGCCGTCGCTCTCCTCGGCGGGTCGCTGGCCGAGCGCCTGCGCAAAGCCGACGTGCGGCTCGAGCAGGCCTCCGAGAAGATCGCCGACCTGCAGGCATTCAATCAGTACGTCATCGACAACTTGGTGAGCGGCCTCGCCACGGCCGATGAGCAGAATCACCTGCTGACCTTCAACCGTTCGGCCGTGCTCATCACCGGGCAGCCGCTCGGAAGTGTCGTCGGCCGGCCGGCTCACGGGGTGCTGCAATTGCCGGCGCAGGTGGCCGCGACGCTCGAAGAGGACTTGATGCGGATGCGCATCCGGCGCATCGATTACGAGCACAGGCATCCCGAGGGTCGGATTCTCGAAATCGGGCTGAGTGCCACGCAGCTTCCACTTCCCGATGGACGCCGCGGCTTCATGTACACGTTTCAAGACGTCACCGACGTGAAGCGCCTCGAGCGGCAGGCGCAGCTCCGTCAGCGCATGGCCGCAGTCGGCGAAATGGCCGCCGGCATCGCCCACGAAATCCGCAACCCCTTGGCCTCCATGTCGGGCTCGATGCAGATCCTGCGTCAGGAGCTCGAGCTCTCGCCCGATCAGTCGAAGCTCCTGGACATCGTGCTGCGCGAGTCGGAGCGGCTGAACGAGACGATCCGATCGTTCCTGGCGTATGCCCGGCCCCAGCGCCTCGCGGTGCAGCATCTCGACCTCCGGCGCGTCGTCCGTGATGCGGCGACGCTCCTGCGTAATAGTCCCGAGGTCGGCGAGCGACACGTGGTGGAGGTGGTCGACGGCCCGCGGCCGGTGATGGTGGAAGTGGACGAGAATCAGATGCGCCAGATCGTCTGGAACCTTGCCAGTAATGCCCTGCGCGCGATGCCGCACGGCGGGCGGCTGACGCTGAGCACGCTGGTCGAACGTCAGGGCGAGGGGACGGATACCGCGATGCTCCTCGTGCGCGACGAAGGCGTCGGCATCGCCCGCGCCGACGTCGAGTCGATTTTCCAACCTTTCCGCGGCGCGTTCGGCAAGGGTACCGGCCTCGGCCTCGCCATCGTGCACCGCATCGTGTCCGGTTACAACGGACGGATCGACGTGCAATCGACCCCGGGCCAGGGCACGACGTTCCGCGTGGCGTTCCCGGCGGTTCGTCCAGTCGTTCTCCCTTTCCAGGCGATCTCGTGATGGCAACCGCATCGGCTCCCGCCATCGAAGGCAGCATGCCCCGCATCCTCATCGTCGACGATGAACAGTCGATGCGTGAGTGGCTGCGCATCCTGTTCCATCGGGACGGCTTCGACGTCTTGATCGCCGAGGACGGCGCCGTGGCGCGAGAGTTGTTGGCTCGCGAGTTCGTCGACGTCGTGCTCACCGATATCCGCATGCCACGTGTCGACGGCGCCACGCTGCTGCAGTCGCTCCGCGACGTGGCGCCGGATGTCGTCGTGTGCATGATGACGGCGCATTGGACCCGCGATTCGGGCGAGTGGAAGAGCGCGCGAGACATGGGCGCCGCGGCGCTGTTCGAAAAGCCGTTTCGGGACGTGAACCTCGTCACGCTGCAGGTCCGCCAGCTGATCGACGCGCGCAGGATCCGCCACGAGCGCGACGTCCTGCGTCAGGCGCTCGAGGCGCAGGGGTTTGCCGGCATCATCGGGCGCAGTGCGCCGATGCTCGAGGTCTTCCGCTTGATCGAGACGGTGTGCCGAACCAACAGCACCATCCTCATCACGGGCGAATCTGGCACGGGAAAAGAGCTGATTGCCCGCGCCACGCACGGGTTGTCGCTACGCCGCGACCAGACCTTCGTCGCGGTCAATTGCGGAGCGCTGCCGGAAACGCTGCTCGAATCCGAGCTCTTCGGACACGTCCGCGGCGCGTTCACGGGTGCCGACACGAACAAGAAGGGTCTCGTCGAAGTCGCCGACAAGGGTACGATCTTCCTCGACGAGATTGCCGAGATGAGCCCGACGATGCAGGTCAAGCTGCTGCGCGTGCTGCAAGAGCGCAAGTACCGACGAGTGGGCGGCACCGAAGAGGTCGCCGCCAACATCCGCGTCATCGCCGCCACCAATTGCGACCTGCCGAAGGCGGTCACGGAAGGCAAGTTCAGGGAAGACCTCTTCTACCGGCTCAACGTCATCCCCATTCATCTTCCTGCCTTACGCGAGCGCCACGACGATGTGCCGCTCATCGCTTCGCATTTCCTGACCAAATACACGAGAGAGATGGGCAAGCGTCTCTCGGGCTTCAGCGAGGACGCGCTCGGGTTGCTGAGCGCCTATCCGTGGCCCGGCAACGTGCGCGAGCTCGAGAACGTCGTCGAACGGTCGGTGGCCCTCGAGCAGAGCGAGCTCGTGCGCGCCGTCACGTTGCCCGAGAACCTGCGCGTGGGTAGGCCCGTGACGCCGGTTGGCGGTGGCGCGCCGGCCGCGTCGCTGCCGGATAGCGGCTTCAGCCTCGAGGACCATCTGCAAGAGATCGAGCGCATGCATCTCGAACGGGCCCTCAAACAATCGGGCGGCGTCCAAGTTCGCGCGGCGGAGCTGCTCGGGATCACGTTTCGACAGTTTCGCTATCTCGCCAAGAAGTATCAGTTGCGCTAGCGCCGGATGCGCGGATGGGCGCCGCAGGCAACTGACGTTTGCCGTCAGTCCTGCCGGACGCCGCCGCGCATTCGCTCATTTCCCGCCATTTTTGCGCTGGTATCGGTCTTGCTCCGGTGAGGTGGACCGCAAAACCAGGTGACTGATGCGCCCACGAACGGAACGAGGCTTCACGCTGATCGAGTTGCTGATTGTCGTGGCCGTCATCGGCATCATCGCCGCCCTCGCGGTTCCAGGTCTGCTAAGAGCGAGGGCGTCGGGCAACGAAGCCTCCGCGATCGGCTCGCTGCGGACGATCAATTCGTCCCAGGCGGTCTTTTCAAACATCTGTGGGCAAAACTTTTATGCGGCCACCTTGGTCGACCTCGGAACGCCACCGCTGCCCGGCGAGCCGGCCTTCATCAGTCCCGATCTGGGTGCGGCGGTGAGCGTGAGCAAGAGCGGGTATGTGATGACGATGGACGGCACGCCGGCGGCGCTGGCCGATCCCGCGTGCAATGGCGGTGCGCTCGTGAGCGGCTACTACGCGGCCGGCTCCCCCGAGGCGCCCGGGTTCACGGGATCGCGGTTCTTCTGGACTAACGCGTCGGCCGCGCTGTACACGCAAGGGGTCGCATTCGCGTCGACCAACGAGTTCCAACCGCCCGTGGCCGATGCCGCGGCCACCCCGCTGCGGTGACCTCGGCTCGCGCCCTCTGACAAGCGCTGCCACTCCGCCTGACAACGCCGGTCACCTCCGAGCCAAAAAACGCCGATCACGTCTCCTCGTCGCTCAGCATTTCAGACGTTAAGATATTGAAAATAAACAGCTTGATTCGTTTGTTGTTGCGAAAGGATCAGGTGGCATTTCAGTTGCTTTAGAGCAGAGACGAGAGCGCCGCCGAGAAGGGGCGGCGTTCTCGACGGAAGGCCTCCAGGGAAAGCTCTGGGTGGGTTGCAAACGTCTTGGTATTCAAGGGGAGAATAAGGATCATGCGAATTCGTGACACCAAGGGCTTCACGCTCATCGAGCTACTGATCGTCGTGGCGATCATCGGCATCATCGCCGCCATTGCGGTGCCTGGCTTGCTCCGCGCGCGCATGGCTGGCAACGAGGCCTCGGCCATCGGCTCGATGCGCGCCATCAACAGCTCGCAGCAGGGCTATTCGTCAAGCTGCGCCAACGGCCCCTATTACGCTTCTACGCTGGTGGTGCTTGGCACGCCTCAGCAGCCAGGTGAGCCGGCGTACATCAGCCCCGATCTCGGTGCAGCGGCGCAGGTTGACAAATCGGGCTACTCGATTGAGATGAGTGGTAGCGCACCGGCGAACCCGCCCGTGGTTGCTCCCTGCAACGGGGCCGTCGCCGTCCTCGTGGCGTCGTACAAGGCGTGGGCGGACCCCCAGTCGGAGGGATCCACGGGCGTTCGCTACTTCTTCACGAACACCAGCGGCACCATCTATCAGGACACCGTCACGCTTGGGGGTGAAGCCAACGAGGTAGGTGAGCCCGCGCAGGCAACAGCGCTCCCGATTCAGTAGTCCACTTCTTACGCGACTGTCCGAGGGCGCGGCAAAGGCCGCGCCCTTTTCGCATGACGCTCTGTTGAAGGCTCCAGGATGGGCCTTTCACGAGGGCGTCGAAGACGATGTTGGCCGAGCGACTGCCTCACCGTGAGGGGCGAGCTCGATCGGGCGGAGCCCAAATGGCCATGCGCGTTCGCGCCTCTTCCGGTTTCGGTCTCGTCGAGCTGCTGATGGTCGTCGCCATCATCGGCGTCCTCGCCGCCATCAACGTTCCCGCCCTCATGCGCGCACGCGCCTCGGCCAATGAAGCCGCGGCCCAGGGGTCGCTTCGCGCCATTAATAGCGCGCAACGCGCGTTTGCGGCCACCTGCGCCGCCGGTTTCTACGCCCCTTCGCTGCAAGCATTGGGTGTCGCGCCCGACGCCCGGTCCGAGCCGTTTCTCGGTAGAGACCTGGCGACGCCGGCACCCGTCGTCAAGAACGGCTACGAGATCACGCTGACAGGCGACCGACCGGACAGCCCGCCCGGCGACGATGCATGTAGCCATGCCAATGGGGGACCTGCGGCGTCGGAGCTGCTCGAGGGCTATGTCGCGATGGCGGTTGCACAGGGCAGCACGTCCGGGTCGCGAAACTTCTGGACCAACACGAGCGGTTCGCTGTTCGAGAAGCCCCGAGCCGACTCGTTCACGTCGATCAACATCGTGGGGCCACCCGCATTGGATCCAAGAGCGGCGGCGGTGGAAGCGTCGCGCCCGGCGGTGAGGGGTGATTCGAACGCCCACCCGGTTCGGTAGCATTGAGCCTCGTGGCGCCCGTCTTCCCCCCTCCCGGCACGCAGATACGAGAAACCGCACCTTGTCGCTCGTCGCGCTCGGCGGAACGCTACTGACGCTCGCGTATCCGTTGGCGACGCGAGCCCTCATCACGTGGCGCGAGACGGCCGCCGCCGACCGCCTCCGCATCGTCGTCGAGGCGCAACAGGTGTTTCGCGCCGGCGCCGGCCGGGGCGGGTACTCGAGCTCGCTCGCCAGCTTGAGCACGCCGTGCCCGGGCGAGGAGCGGGGCGCGCTCCGAACGGCCATCGATGGCGAGCGAGACGTCGAGGCCGGATACGCGGTCATGCTGCGGGCCTACAGTGACGCACCGGCCGTGGGCACCGACTGTCATGGCCGACCCACGGCACCGGACTTCTTCGCCTCGGCCGTCCCCGTTCACCCTGGCGCTGACGGGCTGCGGGCGATGGCAGTATCGGCGGCTGGGCGCATCTTTGTCTTCTTCGACGGCGTCGCTCCACGCGAGATCGACATCGAACCAGGCGGGCTGGCGATGCCGCTCGATCGTCTGCGGAAAATACCCTGATGGACAGGTGCGACAGGTGCGTCAGGTGCTCAGGTACTTGGGTGCGATGACTGGGTGCGACAAGTGCGGCAGGTACGACAGGTACTTAGGTGCGACCAATGCGTCGGTGCGTGATTGTGCACCCAAGTACGTGAGCACCTGTCGCACTCGTCGCACCTGATCACCGCACCTAAGTACCCAAGCACCCGACGCACCCATCGCACCTGGTGACCGCCCGGTCGCTTTCGCTAGAATCTGCCTATGGCCAGAAAACCTGCACAGACCACCGGCCGCCTCTCCGCGTCGCCGCCGCGAGTCGCCGCCCTCGCCGCCTTCGCCCTCTTGGGGTTGGGCACCTCATCGGCCTCGGCCTGGGTGCACTACCGGCTGCTGCGCGATCCGACGTACACGAGCGTGTGCGATGTGAGCAGCACGGTAAGTTGCACCGATGCATATGCGAGCGCCTACGGTTCGCTGGCCGGTGTGCCGGTCGCGGTCGTTGGCGTGTGGTTTTTCGTCCTCGTCCTCGGCCTCATCGTCCTGTGCCGCCGCTCCCCAACGGCCGCGCCCAACCTGCCTGGCTATGTCTTCGCCATGTCGACGGTGGGACTTGCCGTCGTGCTCTACCTCGCGTATGCCTCGTTCTTCGTCTTGAATGCGGTCTGCGTGCTTTGTGTCGGCACCTACCTGGCCGTCATCGGGCTCTTCGTCACCTCGGGCGCCGCCACGAAGGTTCCTATGACGAGTCTGCCGAGCCGCGCCATCGGAGACCTGCGCACCCTTGTGCACACCCCAGCGGCGCTGATGGCGACGCTGGCAGTGGCCGTCGCCGCCGTCGCCGGCGCGGCATTTTTCCCAGAGCAGCCGGTCGGTGCACACGTCGAGGCGGCCACGGCTCGGCCGACCGAGACGCTGGCGGCGCCGCCGCAGGAGATTCCGGCGTCCGCGCTGCAGCAGCTCGAACAGATGCTGGCGCAATCCCCGCGCGTGCCGATTATGGTCCCGAAGGATGGTGCGGCGGTCCTCCTCGTCAAGTTCAACGACTACCAGTGCCCCCCGTGCCGCCAGACGTACATGGAATACAAACCGGTGCTCGCCAGGTACGAGCAGCAGCATCCGGGAAAGGTGAAGCTGGTCACCAAGGACTATCCGCTCGATCCTGAGTGCAACAGCCTGGCGCCCGGTGGAGGGCACGCCGCGGCGTGCGAGGCGGCGGTCGCGGTGCGTCTGGCGCGCGAGAAGGGCCGCTCGCTGGCGATGGAAGAGTGGCTGTTCGCGAATCAGGCCACGGTGACGCCCGCCAGCGTGCGCGAGGCCGCCCGGACGGTGGGCAACGTCGCCGACTTCGAGGCGCGCTATCCAACGACCCTCGAGCTCGTGCGTGCCGACATCGCGCAGGGCGGGCAACTGCAGGTGCGCGGCACACCCACGTTCTTCATGAACGGGATTCGGCTGCCGAACCTGCCTGCCGAGTTTCTCGACGCGGCGATCGCCTTCGAGCTCAAACGAAATCAACAATGACGATCTTCAGATTGCAGATTGATGATTGATTGGAGATCGAAGGTCGAACGAATTGACGAATGGACTACCAGATCGGCGGATCGGGTCTATTGGCAACCTCACGGGGCGCTACGTTCCAATAGACGCGATCCCGCCATCGCTAAATCGAATCGTCGATCATCAATTTGCCATCGACAATCAATCATTCACTCTGCCATCTGAAGATCTGAATTGTCTGATTTATGTTGGCCATTGAGACCGAAGCGCTCTCGAAAGATTATCGTGTTGGCTTCTGGCGACCTCGACCGTACCGTGCGCTCGACCGCCTGACGCTCGCCGTCGAACAGGGCGAGATGTTCGGCTTCCTCGGCCCGAACGGGGCAGGCAAGAGCACCACCCTGAAGCTGCTCATGCAGCTCACCTACCCGACCGCTGGCACCGCTCGCATCCTGGGCCAACCGGTCGGTGACGTGGACGTCAAGCGCCGTATCGGATTCCTCCCCGAGAATCCCTACTTCTACGACTACCTCACGGCTGAAGAACTGCTGCACTACTTTGCCGGTCTCTTCGACCTGCCCGATACCAAGCGGCGGGTGTCGGCCGTGCTCGACGAGGTGGGCATCGGCGCCGAGCGGCGCATGCGACTGCGCTCGTTCTCCAAGGGCATGATCCAACGCGTCGGTATTGCGCAGGCGATTCTCAACGCTCGTCGCCTTCGAGCTCCGTGGATGGGAGCTCCTGGTGGCGGCCGTGCCCGAGCACATCCAACCGCGCTTGAGCGAGGGCGCACGCCACGTCACGCGCCTCTCGGACGGTCGTTTCGCGCTCGAGCTCGGAGGCGACGCCCAGCCCGAGCGCGTGGTGTCGGAGCTGGCCGCCGAGGGCGTCCGTGTCATCGCCCTCAATCCAATCAGAGCCACGTTAGAAGACGTGTTCGTGCGGAAGGTTGGCGAGTCCGAGCCTCGTGACACGATGGGAGTGTGATGTGCGCACCATCGCTCGCGTCGCGTCGGCCGTGTTTCGCGAGTCGGTTCGCGATCGAGTCCCGCTCAGCATCGTCGCCTTCGCCGTGGTCTTGATGGCCGCGTCGTACCTGATCAGCCAACTCACGGCCGGCCAGGACCTGAAGATCATCAAGGATCTCGGTCTCGCGGCGATCACGGTGCTCGGCCTCTTCATCGCCATCTTCATCGGCATCGGCCTCGTCTCGAAGGAGGTCGAGCGCCGTAGCATTTACAGCCTGTTGAGCAAGCCACTCTCCCGCGACCAGTTCATTCTCGGCAAGTTTCTCGGCCTCGTGACCACGCTGGCGGTGAATGTGGCGGCCATGACGCTCGCCTACTACGCCGTGCTGTTCTACATGAACGCGACCGCCAGCGTGTCCACGCGCGCCGGGTGGCAAACGCCCGCCGCCGATCCGCGGCTCCTGGTCGCGGTGCTGCTCGTCTTTGCCGAGTTGCTGGTCGTGACCGCGGTGGCGATGTTCTTTTCGACGTTCTCGACCCCGTTGCCCTCCGCGTTCCTCACTCTCTGTTTGTGGATCGCGGGTCACTTCAACGCCGACCTGCGAACGTTTGAAACGGTGATCGATTCGGCTCCTGTCGCGTGGCTCGCGCGCGTGCTCTATTACGTGTTGCCCAATCTCGCGCCGTTCGACGTCAAAGCGGAAGCGGTCTACGGCATTGCGATCACTCCGGCGCACGTCGGCTTCACGCTGCTCTACGCCGTTGTCTATATCGGTGTGCTGCTCATGGCCGCCATGGCGATCTTCCGGCGTCGCGACTTCAAATGACGCGCGCCCACGCCGCCCCCCGACCGTCGGTCGCGGCGCTGCTCCTGGCCGCTGCCTGCCTCCTTGGCGTGTCGGCTGGCGTGCAGGTGGTGCGCGACCGCGGTTGGCGTCCCTACCACCCGCCTAATCCGATGTTGTGGGTCAGCTCGCGCCTGGCGTCTCCGCTGTCGTTGGGATTCAGAAACCTCGTCGCGGACTTGTACTGGATGCGTGCCGTCGTGTACTACGGCAGCCAGCGTCGCGCCGAAGGCCAGCAGAACTTCGACCTGCTCTATCCCTTGCTCGACCTCACGACGACGCTCGACCCGCGCTTCCGCGTCGCCTATCGGTTCGGTGCCATTTTCCTCACCGAAGCCTACCCGTCCGGTGCCGGTCGCCCAGATCTGGCCATCGCATTGTTGAAACGCGGCCTCGAGCATCAGCCAGACGGCTGGGAGTACGCGCACGATATCGGATTCGTGCACTACTGGTGGATGCGCGACTATCAAGGTGCGGCGGACTGGTTCCGCCGCGCGAGCTCGCTTCCCGGCGCCCCAAGCTGGCTCGGACCGCTCGCCGCAGTGACCATGGCCGAGGGGGGAAACCGCGAGAGCTCTCGTCAGATGTGGCGGCAGATGCTCGAGACCGGTGATGTCGATTGGGTCAAACGATCGGCCGAACGCCGTTTGCTGCAACTGGACGCGATGGATGCGATCGACCGCTTGAATGTCCTGCTCGAGCAGTTTCTGGCGAAGCACGGCCGGCCGGCCCGCCATGTTCGACAACATCCCGGTCGTGAGCTGGCTTCTGCTCGGCGGCAGATGTCGCGCCTGCGGCGCGCCGGTGTCGGTGCGCTATCCGGTTGTCGAGATCATCACGGCACTGCTCTTCGTGCTGATCGCGGCGATGACGCCGCCGGGGCCGCTGCTCGCCAGCCGTTGGACCCTCACCTCGGCGCTCATCGTGCTCTTTGCTATCGATCTCGAGCATCAGATCCTGCCCAACGTCATCACACTGCCCGGGATCCTGGTCGGCTTCCTCTTCAGCCTCGTCGGACCGCCCGGTTGGCTCGCCTCTCTTGTCGGCATTCTCGTGGGAGCCGGGCTGCTCTACGCCGTGGCCGGCCTCTATTACCTCGTGCGCCGCGAGGAAGGCCTCGGCATGGGTGATGTGAAGATGCTGGCCATGCTCGGCGCCTTCTTGGGGTGGCGCGCCGTGCTGCTCACGATCGTGTTGTCATCGTTTGCCGGTGCGCTGATTGGCCTCGGGCTGATGCTCACCTCGCGCGGCGGCCTGAAATACGCCTTGCCCTTTGGGACCTTTCTCGCCGTGGGCGCGATGGTCGCGATGCTGCAAGGCGATGAAATCATCGGCTGGTATCTCGGGTTCTTCGAAGGGCTGTGACACCGTGCCCAGTGCTGGAGCCACCGGCTACGCCTTTTTTGGCCTGACCGTGCTCGTGTCGCTGCTCGTCGCGGCGCTGGCCTTCGCGGTCATGCGGTTTGCCGCGGCGGCGCGCGATGCGCGGTTGCACGCGCGCGCGAGCCACAGTGAAACTGCGTGGCTCTCGGCCGCTCTCGAAGAGGCCATCGCGAAGCTCAAGACGCAGGAGCGTGCGACGGCCGCCCGCGCCGAAGCGTCCGAGCGCCTCAACTCGGAGATTGTCGCCTCGCTCACCTCAGGGCTCCTGGTCGTCGACGGACAGGGTGCGCTGCAGATCATGAATCCGGCCGCGCGGCGCATTCTCGATCTCCCGGCCACGGCGCCCGGAGCTCCGGCCGCCACGGTCCTGAGCGGCATGCCTGCACTTGCAGCGCTCATCGACGCTGGACTCGGATCGGGATCGGCGCTCGTCCGACGCACGATTCGGTTCGAGACGGCCGACGGCCCGGCATTTCTCGGTGTCAGCGTCTCGCCGCTGCCGGCCCCGACAGGCGAGCGGCACTCGATTGTGTGCCTCTTTACCGACTTGACGTCCGTCATTGCTCTCGAGGAGCAACTGCGGCTGAAAGAGGCGCTCGCTCGACTCGGCGAGCTCACCGCCGGCCTCGCGCACGAGTTCCGCAATGGGCTCGCCACCATTCACGGCTACGCGCGGCTGCTCGACCCAGGCGCCTTGCCGGAGTCGGTTCGGCCATATGTAGAGGGCATTCGCGCCGAGACCGAGGCGATGCGGCAAGTGGTCACCAACTTCCTGAACTTCGCGCGGCCCGAGCCGCTCTCCCTGGTGCCCGTCGACCTCGAAGACGTCATCCGGCGCGCGGCGGACGACCTGCCCGCAGGCGCGCGCGTGGCCATCGCGGGAGCCTTTGGCACGATCGACGGCGACGAGGTGTTGCTGCGACGCGCGTTTGGCAACCTGCTGCGAAACGGCGTCGAAGCGTGCGCAGCGGAGGGGCGCGATGCCGATGTCGACGTGATCGGCGATCGGGTAGAGGGTGGTAGCCGTGTGCGGGTCTCGGTGCGCGACCGCGGCGCCGGCCTGTCGCCCGCGGCGCTGCCGCACCTTTTTCGCCCGTTCTTCACGACGAAGGGACACGGCACCGGTCTTGGCCTCGCGATCGTGCAAAAAGTGATTGTCAGCCACAACGGTCACGTCTCGGCGCGCAACCATCCGCAAGGCGGCGCGGAGTTTCGCGTGACACTACCGATTGCCGGCGCCGAGCCGATTGTGTACGCGGCGGCGAATGGCGCTGGCTCGCGTGCCGATGAATAGCGTTCGAGCCTGAAGTCGGAACGCAAGAGGCTGCCTTTTGACTTCCTACTTCAGCTTGCTGGTTGGCACCCGGCTCGCGGTGTCGGCGCTTGCCGGCCCTGGCATCAGAGGAGCGATCGTGGCGCGAGCGGGTGTGACGGCTGGGATGACATGCGCAGGATGCGGCACCCGTGTGCGTGGCGACTGGTTCCGCTGCCCCCGTTGCCGTACGGTCCTCTCGGAGCAAACACCGTTGCCTGTCGCTCGGGCCGCGAGTCCAGTCGCTGCGAAGCCGCGCCTGCGCGCGCGCGCGGTGATCATCAGCCTGCTGCTCGCGCTCATCGTCGCGCCCATCGCGGGGGTGGTGGCAGAGAAGCGGCAAACCGCCCGGCTCAAATCCGTCGAGAAACGAGCGCCGGTTGGCAGGTCGGTACCGGCGAGTGACGAGCGTCTGAGAGTCGCGCAGGAGGTTGCGTCACCGGCGTCACCAGCGGTCGACGCTGCCGCGCTGGTGGCACGGGTCGCCGCCGACGCCATGCGGTGGGGGACTGCCGCTCTCGCCGAAGGCGACTTGGCGCAGGCGGAAGCGCAGTTCGACGCCGTGATCGCGATGCGCCCACAGAGTCCAGACGCGTGGAACGGTCTGGGCAAGATCCACATGCGTCAGGGCCGCGTGGGGGACGCCATCGCGGAATTCGACGAGGCCATCCGCTTGGACGCCGCGCAGTGGACCTTTCGCTTCAACCGGGGACGCGCTCGGGCGTTGCAGAAGCAGTGGCAAGCGGCCGTCGACGACTATCGCGCTGCCGCCGCGCACCCCTCGCATGACGCGCTGACGCACTACCACATGGGGTTGGCGCTCATGGAGCTTGGTCGCTTCGAGCTCGCCTGTCGCGCCCTCGAGCGTGCCGTCGCGCTCGCGCCAGAACGGCCCGGCTTCCTCGTCACCCTGGGCTCCGCCTATCTCGAGGCCAACCTGCCCGACGGTGCTCGTCACGCGTTTGAGCGCTTTCTCGAGCGTGCGCCAGACGATGTCGAGGCGGCAGGCGTCCGGACGTCGCTCGGCGAGTTGAATCACAAGCGGTAGCAGAC
>JAIVJN010000046.1 GCA_020200025.1 Acidobacteriota bacterium
GCCTCGAGCAAGGCGAACTGGTCGACGCGCTGTTACCTGAAGCCTTCGCCGTGGTGCGCGAAGCCGCGCGACGGGTGCTGAACATGCGCCATTACGACGTTCAGCTCATCGGCGGCATGGTCCTGCACAGCGGAAAAATCGCCGAGATGAAGACGGGGGAGGGCAAGACCCTCGTCGCCACCTTACCCGCCTATCTGAACGCCCTCGCCGGCAAGGGCGTGCATGTGGTCACCGTCAACGACTACCTTGCCCGTCGCGACTCGGAGTGGATGGGACGTGTCTACCGGTTCCTTGACATGTCGGTCGGCGTCATTCAGCACGAGCTGAACGATCAGCAGCGACAGCTCGCCTACGGCTGCGACATCACCTACGGCACCAACAACGAGTTTGGCTTCGATTACCTGCGCGACAACATGAAGTTCGAGCTCGCCAGCATGGTGCAGCGCGGCCACCATTTCGCCATCGTCGACGAAGTCGACAGCATTCTCATCGACGAAGCGCGAACGCCTCTCATCATTTCCGGTCCCGCAGAAGCCTCGACGGATTTGTACTACGAAGTCGATCGCATCATCCCCAAGCTGCAGCGGGGTGAGGTGCACCAAGGGCAGGTCAAGACCGAGGACCGCGAGCGCCTGGAGGCCTCTGGCGACTACACCGTCGACGAAAAGCACAAGACGGTGACGCTAACCGAGAACGGCATCGCCAAGTCCGAACAGCTGCTCGCGCACCGCATCGAGGAGGGTGGGCTCTACGACCCAGCCAACATGCCGCTGCTCCACCATATCCAGCAGGGTCTCCGCGCGCACACGCACTACCGCCGCGACGTGGAGTACATGATCAAGGACGGCCAGGTCGTCATCGTCGATGAGTTCACGGGCCGCTTGATGCCGGGGCGCCGCTGGAGCGACGGCCTTCACCAGGCAGTCGAAGCCAAGGAAGGGGTCAAGATCGAGCGCGAAAACCAGACGCTCGCGACCAGTACCTTCCAGAATTACTTTCGCAAGTACAAGAAGCTCGCCGGCATGACGGGCACGGCCGAGACCGAGGCGCCGGAGTTCGCGAAGATCTACAACCTCGACGTCATCGTCATTCCCACCAACAAAGTGTTGAGGCGCGTGGAGGAGCCCGACCTCGTCTACCGCACGGAAGGCGAAAAGTGGGACGCGATCGTGCAGGACATCGTGGCCAAGCAGAACGAGGGTCGGCCTGTCCTCGTCGGCACCGTGTCGATCGAGAAGTCCGAGCGCCTCTCGAACATGCTCAAGCGGAACGGGGCCATCAAGCATGTCGTGCTGAACGCCAAGTACCACGCGCAGGAGGCCGAGATCGTCGCCCAGGCGGGACGCAAGGGCACTGTGACAATCGCGACCAACATGGCCGGGCGCGGCACGGACATCCTGCTCGGCGGCAACCCCGAGTACATCGCCCGTCAGCAGTCGCTCGCGGAAGACGTCGGCGAGAAGTTGCAGAAAGGCGAAGAGAAGTTCGTCGACGACGACGAGTTCGTCTACTTCTTTCACATCGACAGTTTTTACCGGGTCACGCGCGCCGACTGGGAGCGAATCTTCGGTCACTTCAAGCGGGTCTGCGAGACCGAGCACAACGAGGTCACGGCCGTCGGCGGACTTCACATCGTCGGCACCGAGCGTCACGAAGCGCGCCGCATCGACAATCAGCTTCGCGGTCGCGCCGGTCGCCAGGGCGACCCGGGGTCCTCGCGCTTCTACCTCTCGCTCGAAGACGACCTGATGCGCATCTTCGGCTCCGACCGTATTTCCGGATTGATGCAGCGTCTCGGCATGGAAGAAGGCGTGCCCATCGAGCACGGCATGGTGACGCGCGCCATCGAGCGTGCGCAACGGCAGGTCGAAGCGCAGAACTTCTCCGTCCGCAAGCACCTGCTCGAGTACGACGACGTGATGAACAAGCAGCGCGAGAGCGTCTACACGCTGCGACGCGAGATCCTCGAGGGCCACATCCACCTCGCCGAAGACGAACAGGCCGATACGCGTGGCTACATCATGGCCACGGCCGAAGAGCTGCTGGACGAGCGGATCGACCAGTTCGTCGGCAAGGACATCGACGTCGAAGAATGGGACATTCCCGCCCTGAAGCGCGAGATCTCGCAGCTCTTCGCTCTGTCGGATGAGGATTACGCGGACATCAAGTTCGACGAGTCGAGCACCAACGAGCTGCGCGATACGTTGTGGGAGCGCGTCCAAGCCAAGTACGTCGAGAAAGAGCGCCTGGTGCCGCGCGAGATCCTCGGCCGAATCGAGCGCGACTTGATGCTCCAGATTGTCGATGGACAGTGGAAGGATCACCTCTACTCGCTCGACCACCTGAAGGAAGGTATCGGGCTGCGCGGCTACGGCCAGCGCGATCCGCTGGTTGAATACAAGAAGGAGAGCTTTCAGCTCTTCCAGGACATGCGACGGCGTATCGAGGAAGAAGCCGTCCGTTATCTCTGGTGGCTCAGGCCCGTCATCGAAGGCGAGCAGGGCGGAGATCAGCCGCTGGCGATGCCCGTGCGGCCGCGCCCGGCCGCGCGGACACCGTCACGCCACTCGCAATTGAGCTACAACAACCCAAATGCGCCACCGAGCCGCGGCTTCGACGGAACGGCGGCAGAAGCCGTCGCGGGCTTTCCCGGCGGGGCGGGAGGCGGAGCGCCGCGACCCGCGCGCGTGGGCGGCGACGATGGGCCGGTGAAGACGGTCAAGCGCGACGAGCCGAAGATCGGCAGGAACGATCCCTGCTGGTGCGGCAGCGGCAAGAAGTTCAAGAAGTGCCACGGACAGTGACCCCGATGCCGCAGATCAAGGATCAGGAAACGCCCACCCGCTCGTCCCTCGACGCCGGACTCCGCACGGCGCTCACCTTCGACGATGTGCTGCTGGTGCCGCGGCATTCCGCCGTGCTGCCGGCCGAAGTCGACGTCACCACCCGCCTGACGCGCCATATCGCCTTGAACGTTCCGCTCTTGAGCGCCGCCATGGACACGGTCACCGAATCCGAGATGGCCATTGCGATGGCGCAGCACGGCGGCTTGGGTGTCATCCACAAAAACCTCGCCATCGAAGAACAGGCATCGGAAGTGGATCGTGTGAAGCGATCGGAGAGCGGAATGATCGTCAATCCGATCACGCTCTCGCCGTCGCGCCGCATCAGCGAGGCGCTCGACCAGATGCGACGCTACCGCATCTCGGGGGTCCCGATCACTGAAGATGGCAGCAGAGAAGGGCGGTTGGTCGGCATCCTCACCAACCGCGACCTTCGCTTCGAGACCAACATCGAGCGACCGGTATCGGAGGTGATGACGCGTGAGAATCTCATCACGGTCCCGGTCGGCACGACGCTCGACGACGCGCGCGAGATTCTGCATCGACGAAAAGTCGAAAAGCTGCTGGTGGTCGATCACGAGTATCGGCTGAAGGGTCTCATCACTGTCAAGGACATCCAGAAGGCGATTCGGTACCCGCACGCGTGCAAAGACTCGTTCGGTCGCCTGCGCGTCGGGGCGGCGATCGGCATTGCGCGAGACACGCTCGAGCGGGCCGAGGCGCTGGTCGCCGCGCACGTAGATGTCCTCGTCGTGGATACGGCACACGGCCATTCACAGGGTGTGCTCGACATCGTGCAGCGCGTCCGGCGCACGTTCAAGGACGTCCAGATCATCGCCGGCAACGTGGCCACCGCCGAAGGCACCGAGGCGCTCATCCACCTCGGCATCGACGGCGTCAAGGTGGGAATCGGCGCCGGGTCGATCTGCACGACGCGTGTCGTCGCCGGCATCGGCGTGCCGATGATCTCGGCCGTGCACGAGTGCGCGCGCGCCGCCATGCGGCACGACGTGCCCGTCATCGCGGACGGCGGCATCCGCTTTTCGGGAGACCTCGTCAAAGCCCTGGCGGTCGGCGCAAGCTCGGTGATGGTCGGGAACCTGTTTGCCGGCACCGACGAGAGCCCGGGTGAGCTGATCCTGTATCAAGGCCGAACGTTCAAGGAATACCGCGGCATGGGCTCGATCGGCGCGATGCGCAAGGGAAGCCGCGATCGCTACTTCCAAGATGATTTCGAGCTCGAAAGCGGCACCAGTCCCGCGGGTAAGGGTGCGATGGACAAGCTCGTGCCCGAGGGTATCGAAGGTCGCGTGCCGCACAAGGGCAGCATGGCGATGGTGATCCATCAGTTGGTGGGGGGACTGCGCGCAGGCATGGGCTACTGCGGCGCTGGCACGATCCCTCTGCTCCAACGTGACGCCGAGATCGTGCGGATCACCCAGGCCGGCTACCGCGAGAGTCACGTGCACGACGTGACGATTACCAAGGAAGCGCCAAATTACCGAATGGAATAAGGGATAGCCACAGCGTTAGGCGACCCGGTTGCCCTCGAGAATCATGGGCGCAACCCGGTTGCGTCGTCCGTGATCTCGATCTCGCGCCTGTTCCCTCCCACGTCGAGCATGTGGACGCGAATCGCTCCGGGCACCATTCGCATCAGGCGCTCCGGCCATTCGACCGCGACCACTCCGCTCTCCGCCAGATCGCCATCCAGTCCCGTCTCATCGAGCTCCGCGCGCTCCAAGCGGTAGAGGTCGACGTGGACCAGCGGCAGGCGTCCTCCTCGGTACTCGTGGACAAGGGTGAAGGTGGGGCTCGAGACCTCGTCGGGGTCGATATCGAGCCCCTCGGCGAGACCGCGGACAAAGGCGGTCTTCCCAGCGCCGAGATCACCCGTCAGGAGCACGACTGAACCGGCTCCAAGGTGACGAGCGAGATCCGCGGCCAGGGCGCGGGTTTCCGCCTCCGATCGCGTCACCGCACGACGGGCGGTCACTCGTTCTTCGGCGCGACGCGACGTCGGGCCGTCAGCTCGAGGATGGCGTCGCCGATGTGGGCCACGAGATCTCCCGCCGTCATCGATACCTCGCCTTCGTCGGCGTCGGCCAGCTCGCCGGCAGCGCCGTGAAGGTATGTGGCGAGACTGCACGCGCCTTCGGCATCGAGTAGCTGCGCCAACCACCCGGCTACCATCCCGGCCAGCACGTCGCCGGTCCCCCCGGTGGCCATGCCCACACTCCCCGTCGGATTGATGAAGATCGTGCCGTCGGGTGTGGCAATGAGGGTGCGATAGCCTTTCAGGATGACGTAGACGCGGTGGGTCTCAGCGAAGTCACGCGCGATGCCGAGACGATTGGCCTGCACGTCGGCCACGGTCGCACCGACCAATCGGGCCATCTCTCCCGGATGCGGCGTGATGATCAGGTCGCGGCCCTCTCGGCCGACGAGCGCGGCAGGCTCGTCGGCGAAGGCATTGAGCGCATCGGCGTCGAGCACGAGCGGCACCGCGCTTCTCTCGAGGAGCTCGCGAACGAAGGTCGTGACGCCGACGCCGCGACCGAGACCGGGGCCCGCGAGGATGACATCCGCGTCCACCTCGAGCAACGCCTCGGCGGCGGCAAAGTCGATGGTGCCCTCGGGGGTCTCCTCGACAGCCAACGTCATGTACTCGGGCGCGTGCGCGGCCACAATCGACTGCACGCTCGTGGGGGTCGCGACGGTGCAGAGGCCGACGCCGGACTTCAGCGCGCCGAGCGCCGCGAGCACCGCGGCACCCGCCTTGCCACGCGATCCGGCAACGATCAGCACGTGCCCGAAATCGCCCTTGTGCGCGTCAGGTGCGCGCGGGGTCAATAGTGATCGCATGGCGGCGCGCGTGAGCAGCTCGATACGCGGTCCGTCGAGCGCCTCGATCACCTCCGGCGGGATGCCGATGTCGGCGATGACGATCTCGCCGGCCTTCTGCTCGGCGGGGGGAAGAACGAGCGGTAGCTTTGGCGCGGCGAGCGCCACCGTAAGGGCCGCTTCGAGCACGACATCGTGAAGCGCCGGCGTGTTTGCAGACATCCCTGACGGCAGGTCGATCGCCACCACCGGAATCCCCATGCCGTTGATGTCTGCGACGACGGTCTCGTACATCCCGGTGAGCGCCCTCTCGAGCCCCGTCCCAAACAGCGCGTCGACGATGAGGTCGTGCTCGACGATCTCGGATACGTGCAGCTCCCATTGGGCCTCGTCGCCGATCTCGACCACCGTCAGGCCCAGCCGTCCGAGGATCTCGAGGTTGACGCGTGCGTCGCCCTTTACCTCCGCGACGCGTCCAACCAGGAAGACCGACACCTCGATACCACGTTGATGCAGGGTACGCGCCACGACGAAGCCGTCGCCGCCGTTGTTGCCCTTGCCGCAGACGAGGGCCACATCCCAGTTGGCGAGGTCGGAATAGATGGACTCCATGGCGGCGACGACCTGGCGCCCGGCGTTCTCCATCAGCACAAGGGAGGGGATGCCGATGTCCTCAATGGTACGGCGATCGGCTTCGCGCATCTGGCCGGCGTTGAGTATTCGCATGTCGCGGTCTTGCAGAAGGAGAAACGGGAGAAACGAAACCCGGTCTGGTTTCTCGTTCAGCGGTCTTGCGGCGCGTCCAGTATACGGGTTACCCTCCCTACCCGATGAGCACCTTCGTCAACGTCAACGGCAGGATGGCAAGCGGCGCCGATGCGGTGATTCCCGTCTTCGATCACGGTTTCCTCTACGGTGAAGGCATCTACGAAACGCTGCGGACCTATCACGGCGAGCCATTCTTGTTCGACCGCCATATGCAGCGGCTCCGGGCCTCGGCCGCCATGTTGCTGCTCGACGTCCCTTTCACCGACGACGAGCTCCTCACGCGATCGATCGACACGATGGCCGCGGCGGCCCTCGGCCACATGCCCGACGGCAGCATTGCCGACGCGTACATCCGCATCCTGTTGACACGCGGCGTGGGCGAGCTCACCTACGATCCGGTTGCCACCCCGACCCCGTCCCTCATCGTCATCGTCAAGCCGCTACCAGAAACGCCGGCGCACCAGTACCAGCACGGCGTGAAAGTCGTGCTGGTCGAGTTGATCCGCAACCACCCGAGGTCGGTGAACCCACTCATCAAGAGCAACAACCTGCTGAACAACGCGCTCGCAATGCAGGAGGCCATCCGGCGCGGGGGCGTAGAGGGGGTCTTCCGTAATTATCGCGGCGAGCTCTCCGAGTGCTCACAGTCGAATCTGTTCATCGTCAAGAGCGGCCGTGTCCTCACGCCAGCGCTCGATTCGGGCCTTCTGGCGGGGATCACGCGCGCATTCGTCTTCGAGATCGGCGCCGGCCTCGGAGTGCGGGTAGAGGAAGCCACACTGGTCGACGAAGACCTGCTGACGGCCGACGAGGCGTTCTTCACGAGCACGACGAAGGAGCTGCTCCCGATCACGCGGGTCGACGACACCACGATCGGCACGGGGACACCCGGTCCCGTCACGCGCCGGCTGCTGGCGGAGTATCGCAAGAGAGCCAGCGAGCTAACGGGGGCGGGTCGGATCAAGTCAGAAGGCACGAGGCCGCAGGCAGAAAGCAAACCGTAGAAGGCACCTCCCTACTTCTGCTGTGTGCCGTGTGACCGTCTACCGCCGGCCGCCTGCCGTGTGCCGGCAAGTATTGCTACGCATATGCCTCGACGGGCGGGCACGTGCACATCAAGTTCCGATCGCCGTAGGGATGATCGATCCGCGCCACAGAGGGCCAGAACTTGCTGGCTCTGACCCACGGCAGCGGGAATGCCGCCTTCTCGCGCGAGTAGGAATGCGACCACTCGTCCGCGGTGACGGCGGCCGCCGTGTGGGGTGCGTTCTTCAGCACGTTGTCTCTCCGGTCGGCCTGACCGGTGGCGACTTCGTCGATTTCTTTGCGGATGGCGATGAGTGCTTCGCAGAAGCGATCGAGCTCGGCCTTCGACTCACTCTCCGTCGGCTCCACCATCAGCGTGCCGGGAACCGGGAACGACACCGTCGGAGCGTGAAACCCGTAGTCCATCAGCCGCTTGGCGACGTCGCCCTCTTCGATCCCGTGAGCCTTGAAGGCGCGCAAATCGAAGATCATCTCGTGCGCCACGCGCCCAGTGCGGCGGCTGTAGAGCACCTCGTAGTGCGCCTCGAGTCGGGCCTTGATGTAGTTGGCGTTGAGAATCGCACAGCGCGTCGCCTCGGTCATGCCGGGCCCACCGAGCATGCGAACGTAGCCGTACGAGATCAAGAGGATGCTTGCACTCCCCCACGGCGCGGCCGAGACAGCCGGAATCGCGCGGTCGCCGCCCACCTCTCGGAAGAGGTGACCGGGAAGATACGGCGTCAAGTGCGCAGCGACGCCGATCGGACCCATCCCGGGCCCGCCGCCGCCGTGAGGAATTGCGAACGTCTTGTGCAGATTCAGATGGCAGACATCGGCGCCAATCCGCGCCGGGCTCGTGAGACCCACCTGCGCGTTCATGTTTGCGCCGTCCATGTAGCCCTGCCCGCCGTGTTCGTGGACGATGGCGCAGATGTCCCGGATGGCATCCTCGAAGACGCCATGCGTCGATGGATACGTGATCATCAGCGCGGCCAGGCGCGATCCCTGCGCCGTCGCCTTGGCACGGAGATCGTCGACATCGACGTTGCCGCGATCGTCGGTGGCGACGACGACGACCTTGAAGCCGGCCATCACCGCACTGGCCGGGTTGGTGCCGTGTGCCGAGGCAGGAATAAGCACCACGTCGCGCGTGGCTTGACCGCGATCCCGGTGGTAGGCGCGAATCACCGCCAGGCCGGTGAACTCGCCCTGCGCGCCCGAGTTTGGCTGCAGTGAGACACCTGCGAAACCGGTGATCTCGCACAGCGCCGACTCGAGCTCGGCGCATACCTGCTGATAGCCTTTCGTCTGATCGGCGGGCGCAAAAGGATGGATTCGTGAAAAGGCCTCCCAGGTGACCGGGTACATCTGAGTGGCGGCGTTCAGCTTCATCGTGCACGACCCGAGCGCGATCATCGAGGGTGTAGCGCAAATTGATGCCGCCCGCGAGTGCACGACTCCGGACGCGCGCCACGTCGGGTGGCTCCATGACGAGGCGCAACGTGTCGAAGTAGGCGGTGTTCTGCTGCCGGAAGCCCGCGTCTCGGAGCGCGCGATCGAGAAGGCGGGTCAGGGCGTGCACACGGGTGGCGATGGCGCGGATGCCGTCGGGACCGTGATACACGGCATACATGGCGGCGATGTTGGCCAGTAGCGCCTGGGCGGTGCAGATGTTGGACGTCGCCTTCTCGCGGCGAATGTGCTGCTCGCGGGTCTGCAGCGCCATCCGGTAGGCGGGCCTGCCTTCTGCGTCGACCGACACGCCGATGATGCGGCCGGGCATGTGGCGCACGGCTGTGTGTCGGGCCGCAAAGAAGGCGGCGTGCGGTCCGCCAAAGCCGAGCGGCACACCGAAGCGCTGTGAGTTGCCGAAGACCACATCGGCGCCCATCTCACCCGGCGGGACGGCAAGCGCCAGCGCCAGCAGATCGGTGGCGACCGCGACCAGGACGCCCGTCTCGTGCGCGCGCGCGATGAACGGCCGCAGATCGTCGATGCGTCCCGCCTCGTCGGGATATTGGACCAGCGCGCCGAACACTCCAGGCCCGAACGTCATTCGGTCGGTTGCTTCCACCGCGAGCGTGATGCCGAGCGGCTCGGCGCGCCCACGCAACACCTCGATGGTGTGAGGGAAGCATCGATCCGACACGAGAAACGTGCCGGCATCGGTGCCGAGCTTACGGCTCTGCAAGCGGTTCAAGAGCGTCATCGCCTCTGCGGCGGCCGTCGCCTCATCGAGCAGCGAGGCGTTGGCCACGTCCATTGCCGTCAAGTCGCAGACCATGGTCTGGAAATTCAGCAGCGACTCGAGGCGGCCCTGAGCGATCTCGGCCTGATACGGCGTATACGGCGTGTACCAGCTCGGATTTTCGAAGACGCACCGGCGGATGACGCTCGGCGTCAGGGTGTCGGCGTAGCCGAGGCCGATGAAGGAGCGGAACACCCGGTTCTTGTCGGCGAGTGTTTTGAGGCGCGCCAGATAGGTCGATTCGCTTTCCGCGGGCGGCAGCGCCAGCGGGTGCGGATTACGGATCGCGGCGGGAATGGCCTCATCGACCAGGGCATCGAGCGAGGCTGCGCCGACGACCTCGAGCATGGCGTTGAGGTCGTCGCCGCGCGGGCCGATGTGCCGCGCGTCGAAGCGGTCGATCGGGTCGAGAGTCATGGACGAGTTCAGAGTGCAGAGTTCTCGGAGTGCAGAGAGCAAAGTGCAGAGTTTCCAGATTGCAAAATGCAAGTGCCGGTGACATGCCGCACCATGGCTACTTGCGCACCAGAGCCTCGTAGGCGGCCTGATCGAGCAGTCCACTGACGTCGGCCGAATCTCCCAGCCGGATGCGCACCATCCATGCGTCGTGTGGCGTGCGATTCACCTGCTCGGGACGGTCCTTGAGGGCGGCATTCACCTCGGTGATCTGGCCGCTCAGCGGCGCGAAGAGCTCGGAGACCGCTTTGACCGACTCGATGGTGCCGAAGACATCCCCGGCCGTCACCGTCGCGCCCACAGCGGGGAGCTCGACATACACGACGTCGCCGAGCTGTTGTTGGGCAAAGTCGGTGATGCCCACCGTGCCAGTGTCACCCTCGATGCGAATCCACTCGTGCTCTTTCGTGTACTTCAGGTCGGCCGGATACATACTCACCTTTCGCGCTGCGCTATTTCGGACGCTTGTAAAACGGCAGAGGCACCACCACCGCACCAACGAGCTTGCCCCGCACGTCGACGTCGAAGGTCGTGCCGGCCGCGGTCATCTCGGTCGGTACGTAGGCCATGCCGATCGCCTTTTTCAGAAACGGCGTCTGCGTGCCGCTCGTCACGTGGCCGACCGGCATGCCGTCGCGCACGACCGGGTAGCCGTGGCGCGCGATTGCGCGACCAGTCAATTCGAAGCCGACAATCCGGCGCTCGACGCCGTTGGCGCGCTGGTGGTGCAGGCGATCGCGGCCGATGAAGCTCGGCTTGTTCCAGCCGATGATCCAGCCAAGATCGGCTTCGAGCACCGTCGTGGTGTCGTCGATATCGTTGCCGTAGAGGCGCATCGCCGCCTCGAGACGCAGCGTGTCGCGCGCCCCGAGACCGCAGGCGACCAGGCCCTGATCCTTCCCCGCCGCCATCACCGCGTCCCACAGCCGTGCCGCCATCGCCGGCGGCGCGAAGATCTCATAGCCATCTTCGCCCGTGTATCCCGTGCGGGAAATCGTCGCCCGCACTCCTGCGACCTCGCCATGCGCGAACCAGTAGTAGCGGATCGAGCCGAGATCGACGCCGGTGAGCGGCTGGAGGATCCCCCGCGCGCGCGGTCCCTGGAGCGCGATGAGCGCATAGCGGTCGCTCGAGTTCACCACCGCCACCTCACCGACGGCGGCGGCCTTGTCAGCGATCCAGGCGTAGTCCTTATCGATGTTCGCCGCGTTGACGACCAGCAGAAAGTGGCTCGGCCCCTGGCGGTAGACCAGCAGGTCGTCGACAAAGGTGCCCTCGGGCGTCGTCAAGGCCGAATATTGCGCCTGATTGACCTGCAGCTTCGCGGCGTCGTTGCTCGTGATGTGCTGCACGGCGGCCAGCGCGTCCTGGCCCGCGATCTCGATCTCGCCCATGTGCGACACATCGAAGAGGCCGGCCGCGGTGCGGACCGCGTGGTGCTCGGCGGAGAGGCCGGCATACTCGACCGGCATATCCC
>JAIVJN010000471.1 GCA_020200025.1 Acidobacteriota bacterium
GGTAGGGGGCTCTGATCGAATCAAGGGCTCTTGACGCTGTAGGTGACCGACGCGAACATCATCTCGTCGGTCGTTTGATTGCCCCACCGCACCGCGGCATCGGGATCGGGGTTGTCTTGGTTGGCCGGCGAATTGTCGAACACGGCCGTCGCTTGCAGCCGGCTTCCCGCCTTCACGGGAATAGGCGAGTCGAAAACGTAATGCGTTTGCCAATTGAAGTCGAACTGCGGCACCGCCAGCAACGGTCGCTGTTGTCCCTCCGGATCGATGAGATCGAAGCGCCAGCTCTTCCCCCGTAGGTGCGAGTGCGGTCCGAGGGTCCAGAGAGCTGCGTCGACCTGGAAATGCACGGTGCCCACGACGGCGTGGCTGGCTGTTTTCGGCGGGATGACGAACTTCTCCTGGGCAAGAGAAATGGTCTTCAGCTCGATCGCGGGCGGCGACTTCGCAAAGACAAATCCGATCTCCGTCTGGTCTGTCACGGACGTGCCGGTTGTGACGTAGTGCACGTGCAGCGAGATGACGCTCCCGGCTTTGAGCCGCTTGGCCGTACCCAGCGGAAAGACGTCAGGTAACGTGCCGACCCCTATCGACGCGATATTGGGACCGAACCCTGCCAACGGCGGCTCCAAGTCGCCGCAGACCTCTTCTGGGCACAGCGACCGGTCCGGCGAGATCGCAGCGCGCGGCACGTCCGGGCCGGGCGGACGAGCGAACACCCGAAGATGGTGCACCGTGCGGCGATCGGTCGGCCGAATCTCAATCGCTTGTACCCACCGGTCTTCCGTCAAGTTCGTCGGAATCTGGAAGTACTGGTACTCGACAATGCCGCGGGCAGGCACGTCGAAGGGTTGCTGCAGTTTCAGGACGAGATCGGGCTTGCCAATCCGCCACCCGTCGTTGTTCTCGGGCGGAGTCGGCTCGGGGCCGTCACCGCGAGGAGCGCCCTCCCCCACCCAGCGCGCAATGACGTCCACGTCGCGATCGCTCAAACGAATATCGTTGGCGAAATGGCCAATCGCCGGATCCGCGAACCATGGGGGCATTCGTCGCTCAACCACCTGGTTGCGAATCGCCTTCGCCCACGGGCGGCTTTCCGCATAGGTCACGAGCGACATCGGCGCCATCTCCCCGGCGCGGTGGCAACTGATGCAATGCTTGTGGAAAATCGGCGCCACGTCCGCGACGAACGTGATCGGCCGCGTAGCGGTGTCGGGGGGGACCTGACTCGACGCCGCCGACACGGCGCCGAGTGCGAAGAGCGCGGCGGCAACGAGTCTCATGTGCCGCTCTCTATTCTATGATCCCGTCATTGGTTCTATGGTTCTATAGATCAGATCCCGTCATTGGTGCGTGGCCCCTGCGGGCATCACCCACACGCCCCAGTGCCCACCTCGAGCGCTGTGGAACGCGACCCGTGACCCGTCAGGCGTCCAGGCGAATTCCTCCGCGGAACGGTCGCGCAACAGCCGGCGGGTGGACCCGTCGCGCAGATCGAGCAACCACGCGCCGTCACCGTACACTTGGAAGACGACGCGCGTTCCATCTGGAGAGACGGCGGGGGTTCGAACCCATTGCCCGGAACGAGGCGAGCGAAACGTTTGCTCATTGCCGGTGGACAGGTCGAGCACGACGAAGCGATCGCGACGTCCATAGCCGATCCGTTGTCCATCGGGGAACCACGAAGCGCCCCACGGCTGGCCGGCTCGATTGGAGGTGACGCGTTGAAGGCGGCCCGACGCGGCGTCGCGCATCCAGATGTTCCACACCTGCGGCTTGCCGGTCTCCGCACGGACAAAGGCCAGGCGATCGCCGTCGGGCGACCAGCTTGGGAGCGCAGCGTAGCCCTCACCGCTGACCCGCCGCGCGTCGGTGCCGTCGCGCGACGCGACGTAGACAGCGCGCTCGCCCTCTCGATCCGAGTCAAAGGCGATCTGTTCGCCGTTCGGAGACACCCGAACATGATAGTTGCGCGCGCGGTCGTCGAGAATCGTCGAGTACGTCAACCCGGCACGACCCACCGACGCTTGCATCAACGTACCAACATCGCGTGAGCCCGCATGGAACACGATCTCGCCGGTGTGAGTAAAAGACGGCGAGTAGGCGGGACCGCGCGGCACGCCCGCAAGGAGCGGCTCGAGCCGGGACTGACCTCTCGACTCGGCTGCGTCCTGTTCCGCAGAACGCGCGAGCGTTGATTCGACCGGACGAGAACCGACGCGATCGACGCGATCGACGTTCGCCGAGACGGGTGCCGGCAGGTGATCGGAGGACGGCTCGACGGCCGCTGGCCGACAGCGATCGTCAGCAGGACCGCGGCGCCGGCGAGAACCGCGCCCCGGAGGCCGCCCCTTCTCGAGCTCCATCGCGGTCGCCGGGTGGCGTACGCCGGCGCGGCCGTGATCATCTCTCCTGACATCCATTCGTTGGGGATGCGCGCGCTCTCGGCCTGTGCGCCTGCGAAGGCGACGGGTGGTGCTGTTTCCAACGTCACGGCGCGGGACATCCCGTCCCCTGATCCGCGGCGCGGCGGGGCATCGAGGGGCCATTCGAGCTCTCGCCCGCCAGCATCCTGCTCGGCCTGGGCGACGCTCACCAACGGTGCGCCTTGGGCGGGCGTTGCTCGCGGATCGCGGTGGTCGCTGCCACTGGGCGACGCCGCAGGTTCGAGGACATCCTGCGAAAGAGGCACCCTAGACTCGGCGCCGACATCGCGGGTATCAATGATGCTCTGTGAGCGCGAGCGACGGAAGAGTTGCCGTAGGGTTTCGGTATCGTCCGCAGGAGCGAATGGAGCAACCCTCGTCAGAAATTCATCCGGCGTCCGCACGCGCAGCCGTTGGTCCCTCGCCGTGCGCTCACCGCCGGCCCACGAGAGCGCAGCCGCCGTCGCTATCTCCCAAAGGCCGACCGAGTGTTGCGTCGCGGCCGTACGACGAAGCAGATCTTCGAGGGTGCGGCCGAGGGCGCGTGTCGCTTCAACGGGATCCGGCTGTTGGGCTGTCGATGTCCCCGGGACGTGATCCGGCCCCTGCCCCAACCCCTGAACCAGGTGCATCTCGCCGCGGTCGTCCAGGTCGAGAGTTTCGAGATGTGGCAGATCGATGAGGTCGGCGACCTCGTCTGTTGAGTCGAGAGCACGCGAACGGAGGTGCCATATCTGGCGAAGGAGGGCCACGGCCTCTTCCGTCTGCAATGTCAGGCCGCCTGCAAGGAGCTGCGACAGCGGCACGGGTGACACTTGCGGGTGCATAGCCGAGTTAATGCCAGAAGCGAGCCATAGCGCGCGCGCCTGAAGCCGGCGCCAAAGCGCGACGACACGGGACAAATCGTGTAATTAATACGCTGGCGCGTGGAAATTGTGCTCGAAGACTACACCGCAAATTTCTGCCGCGGCCTCGAGCGAGACGCGCGACCTGCGGGAGACGCGCTACCATAGAAGCTGTGCTTGCCACCAGCGACCTGCCTGCCTTACCCTTTGCGCGCTTTGTTGCACCACGGATCGATGACGACCGCATCTTCTTGCCCAGATGAGAGGTAATGGTTATGCACAACTCCGTATACATCCCGTCGGTCCACTCGCGCGTCGAACGCCCGATGCGCGCCACGCTCAGAGTCGCCTCGGCCACGCTGTTTCTGCTCTTTGCCGCGTTGACGACCGCCTCGTTTGCGCAGACGACGTTCGATAACAACACGCCACTTGCCATCCCGGATGTGGCGACGGTCGAGTCTCCCCTCGTCGTCTCAGGCATCGCGGCACCCATCACGAAGGTGACGGTCTCCTTCCACATCACGCATA
>JAIVJN010000241.1 GCA_020200025.1 Acidobacteriota bacterium
GCCCAACCCTGAAGTCGGCACGTGGCGTGACCACCTGGTCTGGGATGAAGCCGCAAGTATTCAGAAGCCAGGAAGTTCCAGCGATCCTCTCGCAAAGCTCGCGATCAGCCACTACCGCCTCCTCGAGGCCTTCCGCGGTGCATCCCTCATCGAGGTACGGCTCGAGACCGGGAAGCAGAACCAGATCCGCATCCAGGCCGGGCTGCGCGGGCACACGCTCGTGGGTGAGACGCGCTACGTGTTCGGCGTAGAGCTCTCGAGCACGATTACGTTCGGGCGGCAAGCGCTACACGCGTATCAACTCGCATTTCGCCACCCACTGAGCGGGCGACCGCTGCGATTCGAGGCGCACATTCCCGAGGACATGCGAGGCTTGCTGTCGCGTCTCCGCAGGAGAGAGGACGACGCTTCTTCGTCGCGTGCACGTCCGAGCTCAGGTAACGTCTAGCCGCTGCCCATGCGTGAAGTGATCACGACAGTCATCGTCGCGCTGGTCCTGCTCTGCGCTGATATCTCTGCGCAAGACTCTTCCTGCTGCGCCCGAGCCTCCACGCCGAAAGCGTGGTCGGCCGCGACGATGGCTGATGAACGGCCTTCGCTAGGTCGCATCTTCGGCGCCATCGGCCAGGACGTCCGCCGGCTACCGTCGCGCGACGCCGTTGAGACGCTGGGCATTGCGGCAGCGCTCGCCTTGGCTGCGCTGCCCTCCGACCGCGCCCTGACCGCGCACGCGCACGGCTCTTCTGCTCTCGACCGCAGCTTCGAAGCCGGCGACGTGCTTGGCGAGGCGTGGACGCATTTCGGAGGCGCGATGGGAACTGTGTGGCTCGGCGGTTTCACCGGGCACCGCCGAACGCAAGCGCTCGGCGCCGGCCTGGCGCGGGCCCAGGCGGTCAACGCGATCTACACGACCGGTCTGAAAGCGGCGGTTGGCCGTGAACGGCCCAACGGCGGCACCCGATCGTTCCCGTCCGGTCATTCCTCGGCGACGTTTGCCGCAGCCACAGTGCTTCGTCATCATTACGGTTGGAAGGTGGGGCTGCCGGCGTATGCCGTGGCAAGTTACGTCGCCGCCTCACGACTGCAGGCCAACAGTCACTACGTCGCGCTTTCGGCGACGGCATAGCGGCGGATCGGCTCGAATGCGCTCGTGTTCGCGCGCACCACCACCAATTCGGCATCGTCCTCGAGCGCGAGCCAGTGATCGCCCGCGCGCACCACGGCGGCGTTCTCAGCCTGACGCCCTTCGCTCAACCACAGTGTCTTGCCGGTGACCGCATCGATGGCGAAGAACTGTCCGCTGTTGCGCGGAGAGAATCCATAGAGCACGTCGCCGATGACGACCCCCGTGCTCATGTCCATCGTCGTCTCGGTGTTCTCCCACTTGTCCTGGGGCGTCCACGCACCCGCTTGTTGCTCAACGGCGAAGGCAGTGATGCTCTTGCCGAGACCCGACACAATCAACGTCTGCCCGTGAACGATCGGCGTCACGGCGTTTCGCGTCGACTGCACCGCGAAGGGCCGCCGCCATAGAAGCTCGCCGGTTGCTGCCGACACGCCAACCAAGTTTGCCTGCGTGAACGTGATGACCTGGCGGACGCCGCCCAGCTCGGCGACGATCGGCGATCCGTATCCCGGACCGTCACCATTCCAGCTCCACCTCACGTCGCCCGTGCTGGCGTCGAAAGCGGTGAGCGCGCCGTCATCGTGTCCCCCGACGTGGAGGATGACGAGGCCACGATCAACCAGCGGTGACATGGCCGTGTGATAGAGCGGCTCGACCGGCGGAGCCGCCTTCTGCCAAATCTGACGGCCGCTGGCCGCATCGAATGCGGTGACGATACCGCTCATGCCAAGCGTGAAGAGCTTGCCATCGGCAAAGGCCGGCGTTGACTTCGGCCCCGTCCCGTGGCGCTTCGTCGCGGCAGGGTTCGGCTTGAAGGGCGCCGCGTAGCTCGATTCCCACCTGGTCTTTCCGGTCGCCGCATCCAAAGCGCGCAGTACTTCGTTCGGCTCCTGGCGCGAGAAGGCGTAGACGGTGTTGCCGACGATGATGGGCGCCGAATAGCCGAGGCCGACCTCGACCGTCCATCGGGCGGTGAGCCGTTCGGGCCACTTGCGCGGCACGGCGGTGGCCGCGGCGGCGCCGTCGCGATTCTGGCCGCGCCACTGCGGCCAATCCATGGTGCTCGGTTGCCGAGCGTCGACGCTGACGAGACCCACGAGAGCCATGAACCCGATGCAAGCGACGTAGTTGATTCGCACGATGTCCCTCGGGCACATTACGACGCGGCCGGCGCGCGCGTTACCTGCGCCTCTGTCGACCCTGCGAGAAGGCCGGATCGTCGTACTCGCCGGTCGAGGCGCGGAGGACCTTCAGAAAGACGTCGGTGTTCTCGTAGACGCCGGTGAACTGCCACGCGCCTGGTCCGGTGGCCGAGAGCGGCACGTCGGTGGCGGTGTGGCCGGCCCCGCGACTGGTTCCGCGGTGTCGCGTGCCGAGTTTGCGATCGCCACCTCTAATCCACCTTCGCGCTTCTCGACCACGGCCGCTTCGGTCATCGTGCGGTTGGCCAGCCAATTTTCGTAGCGATCGGGCGCCGCCGCCCAGCCGAGCAGCAGCTTTCGGGACGGATCGGGCTCGTTGGGGAAGCCACGCGCATCGACGGTGTAGTTCGGGAAGAAGGGAAGTTGCTGAACGGGGTCGAAGCGGAAGACGGCTGCATAATCGCGCACGGGACGTCCGAGGGTCGAGGGCCTGTAGCGCTCGTTGCCGACGCCGATGATCGCCATCCCGCCACATTCGTGATCGGCCGTGACGAGTACGAGGGTGTCATTGGTCGGATCGCGATCGGTGTTCGTGCCGCGGGCAAAGTCGAGCGCCACTTGCACGGCTCGATCGAACTCGATGGTGTCCCAGATGGTCCGCTCGGCGTCGGCCGCGTGGGCGCGCTTGTCGATCGATGCACCCTCGACCATGAGATAGAAGCCGGCGGGCGAGTGCGTGTCCAGCGAACGGAGCGCGAGGCGGGTGAGATCCTCGAGCATCGGGGTATCGCGATACGCTCGGTTCTCAGGCTGCGCGAGCTCGTCGCTATACGTGCCTGCTCCGACCTTGTCGAACGCCACGGGGAGATGGGAGGGATGGAAGAGGCCGAGGATGGCAGCCGGCGGTGTCGCTGCCGCCAGCAGCGAGTGCACGTCGCTGGCCGTCTGCGCGCGCACATAGCCGGCGCGCGCGTATTCGTCTGTGAGCTGTCGATCGTCGGGCCGCGACCCACCCGCCGCCTTCGGGACGAAGTGACGCGACCCACCGCCGAGGAGCACCGTAACGGCGTTTGTCTGCCGCTCGTCGAAAAACTGCGCCGCGATTGCAGGGCCGGCAAACCGATCGGCCGTGTGCGCGGCGTTGGCCGCAGGCGTCGAGTCGGTGACGTCGGCCGTCGTCACGATGCCGACGTTGAAGCCACTGCCGCGCGTTCGTCGCAACAGCTCACCCAAATACTCGATGCGCGGATTGTCGAAGGCATTGGCGGTGTTATCGGGGAACACGCCTTCCTGATTGTTGTTGTTCTTCTGACCAGTGGAGTAGGCGGCCATTCCCGGCGACGAGTCGGTGATGATGGAGTTGAGCGAGCCCGTCATGACCATGCCCGTCACATCCAGCGTATCCATGGCCAGGCGGCTCGCGGCTTTGCCGTTCTTGACCCCGCGCGACACGATGCGGGCGGCAGTACGGTGCGCCGCGCCCATGCCGTCTCCGAGCAACAGGATGATGTTGCGGGCTCGCGGGACAGTCGCACGCTGCCCTTGCCACGCGCCGACGGTGAGGGCCGCGTCCGCGGCGGCGCCATCACTCGTGGTCGCCCGGATCAGCAGCGGCCCGGGCACACTCACGCTGAAGTCGCGCAGCAAGAAGGCGACCGCAGACGGGGACGCGCCGTCCGCGGGTGCCTGGTTGCGCCCGGTCAGGTCGCGACCATTGAGCACAACCTTCAAGCCTTGCGGCGGCGTTCCTGTGTCCGAGGTCGCCTCGACGCGTAGGTCGAAGCGTTGGCCCGCTGCCAGCACGCCGCCGTCGGGGGGCATGATACGGAACGTCGTGGCGGCCGAGGCCGGGACCGCGACAAGAACGCCCATGGCAAGCGCGAGGAGCTTCATAGCGCGCCATGGTAACAGCTCTCAATTGGAGATCTCAGATTGGAGAGCTCAGATCGCCATGGCACAAGCGAAGTTGACAGAGTGGCGAGGAGCACCGGAGGGCGGTATATTGCATCGATGTCCCTCGAGCTCTTGCGCCGGGACCCGAGCTTCCGGCCCATCATCGTCGAGAATCCTGACGTCTTCGAGCAGGAAGGCGATCCCCGCATTCGCTGTCCGTTGTGCAGATGGGAACCGCAGCGATCGAGCCGATGGTTCTGCTCCGCGTGCCTCTACCCGGAAGGACTGCGGCGCGGCTGCGGCACCGAGTGGCACACCTTCGATACTGGCGGCCGGTGTCCCGGATGCCACCATCAGTGGCGCTGGACCTGCTGTCTCGCTTGCGCGGGGTGGTCGCTACACGAAGAGTGGTATGCGAAAGACAAAGAGCCCCCTTCGAAATGGCGGGGCTTATGAGCCTCGTCTGCGCTTGAACGCCAGACCCGACCACGTGGCGTCCACGCTGCACACTTTGTAGTCGACCAGACCCGCGGCCAGGCCGGCCTCGCGAACGATGTTGCCG
>JAIVJN010000281.1 GCA_020200025.1 Acidobacteriota bacterium
GTCGATCGTCAACCCGGAGCGCTCTTCGAGCCGCTTGATGGCCGGCACGGGACCGATTCCCATCATGCGTGGATCGACGCCGGCGCTCGCCCAGCCGGTGATTGTGGCGAGCGGCTTCAGATCACGATCCGCTGCCCACTGATCGGAGGCGAGCACCAGCGCGGCACCCCCGTCGGTGATCCCCGAGGAGGAGCCGGCGGTGATGATGCCCTCGTGACCCTCCACGACCGGAAACGCGAGCGGCAGCTTCTCGAGCGACTCGATCGTGGACCCGTGACGCGGGTGCTCGTCCAAAAAAATCGGGCCTCGTTTCCCGGACGAGCCGGAGGAAGCGGCACCCGATGTCGTTTCGAGCGCCACCGGCGCGATTTCGTCCGTGAACCGGCCCGCTTTCTGCGCCGCTTCGGTCTTGTGTTGGCTCTCGAGCGCGAAGGCGTCCGACTGAGCGCGCGTGATGCCGTACTGCCGGGCAAGAACCTCGGCAGTCTCTCCCATGATCAGGTTCGAGAGCGGACACGAAAAGCCGTCGCGATACATCGCATCGACGAACTGAAAGTGCCCCATCTTGTGGCCCCACCGCGCATCGGCCGACTCGACCAAGTACGGCATACGGCTCATCGACTCGATGCCGCCCACGAGCACCACGTCGGACTCGCCGAGCAGGATGCTCTGAGCGCCGGAGGCGATGGCCTGGAGGCCAGAGGCGCAGGCCTTGTTGATGGTCTGCGCGGGCACCTCGTGGGGAACGCCGGCGCGATGACCGACCTGTCGCGCCGGATTCGGGCCCGAGCCCGCCTGCCGTCCGTGCCCGAAGACCAGCTCGCCGACGTCGCCGGGCTCGATAGCGCCTCGCGTCATCGCCGCGCGCGCGGCGACGGCTCCGAGCTCAGCCGGATGCACGTCCTTGAACGCACCCCCGTAGCGTCCGATCGGGGTGCGGGCGGCGCCCAGGATCACGACGCGGCGTGCAGGCATGACAGCTCATGATATCAAACGATCGTTCAACGGCGTTGCGAGGGGGCTCCCGGCAGGCGGCAGGCGGCTCGACGCCGGCCACGCGCGAGTGGGCGGCAGCGTCGTCCCTCGTCGATTCCGCCCACTGCTTGGTGGAGCGCGTCGCGCGACCATCCGACCCTCCCCTCGCCGAAGCTCGTCACTCGTCATCCCGTTGTGCGGGTTGGCCGCGCCTGCCGGGCCATTTGTCCCAGCTAGTCTTCAAGTATTTGGATAAACCCGACCAATTCTCAGAATCTCGCGCGCTTTAACTCATGCCCCCGCTTGATAAAACTCTGATTCGAAGCGAGTTCGGGAGGGTGCGCCGCTGGCATAGAGCTTCCTATGCTGACGTTGGTCACTTCTCGTTGTTGTTTCCTATTTTGGAAGGGGAGAGAGGCACGAATGCGCATTCGCATCAGCGTCGGAGTCGCGGCGGTACTGCTTGCCGTGACGACTGTGGTCTCAGCTCAGACGACAGGAACGCTTAACGGCCGGCTGACAGACACGCAGGGTCTCGCCGTTCCAGGCGCGACCGTCACGGTCAACGGTCCACAAGGTTCGAAGTCCGAAGTCAGCGACGGCGAAGGCCGATTCTCGGTCCCGTTCCTCACGCCAGGCACCTACGATGTTCGAGCCGAATTGCAGGGCTTCAAGGCCGTGGACGTTCGAGGAGCCACGGTCAGTCTCGGACAGACCACGGACCTTCTCATCAAGATGGAAGTCGGGGGGCTGACAGAGACGGTCGAAGTCACCAGCAGCACCGTGGTGGTCGACACCTCGTCGACGACGACGGGGGCCATTCTCTCAGAGGAGCTTTTGTCGCGCGTGCCTGTCGGTCGCCGGTTTACGGATGCGTTGTACCTAGCACCCGGTGTCAGCAGCGGTGGCTCGGTCGGCTCGGCAAATCCATCGGTATCGGGTGGCTCCGGCCTCGACAATCTCTACGTAATCGATGGGGTGAACGTCACCAACACCGGATACGGTGCCGTCGGTTCCTACTCGATCATCTTCGGGTCGCTCGGGTCGGCGACGCCTTTCGACTTCATCAAGGAGATCCAGGTGAAGACGGGTGGATACGAAGCCGAATTTGGCCAGTCGCTCGGCGGGGTCGTCAATGTCGTGACCAAGAGCGGCAGCAACTCTGTGCGCGGATCGGTGTTCGGTTACACCCAGCCGGAATCGCTCGAGGGCACCTTCAAGACCTTCCAGTCGGCGAACGGCACGGTCAACACTGTGAGTCAACATCGGTCGGACATCGGGTTTGAAGTCGGTGGCCCGATTCTTAGAAACCGGCTGTTCTTCTTTGGCGCCTACAACCCGGGTTGGGAGACGCGCACGTTCATCGCTCCCGACGGGTTCCCGCTTACCTCGCTCGGAGAGGTCGACCGCGAGCGCCAGCTCAATCCGTATTCTGCAAAAGTCACCTATCAGCTCGCCTCTTCTCACCGAGTGGATGCGTCGTTTTTCGGTGACCCCTCGCACGGCAAGCTAGGCTTACAGCGAACCTCAGCGCTGCTCGTGCAGAACACGTCGTCCTTTAGCGAGCTCGACTACGGCGGCCACAATCAGACGGTGCGGTATGACGGCGTGCTCACCCCCAACCTGCTGCTCGAGAGCAGCTATGCGCGAGCCTATAACAACATCGCCGAAACGCCGACGATCAACGAATGGCGGGTCACCGATCAAACCGTAACGCCAAACATCATCACAGGCGGCATCGGCGGCTACGAGGCCGGCAACAAGGGCACCAATCACCAGTACACCGCCAAACTGACCTATATCCTGCGCGATCACTCGATCAAGGGAGGGTTCCTCTACGAGGACGTCGAGTACTCGCAGGTCAACCAGAACACAGGGCCGACCTTCACCGCCCCTGACGGCACACAGACAGCGACCGGCGCCCGACTGTCCATCTTGAACGATGTGAACTTCGGCAGGATCTACCGGGTGACGCGCGCCAACTTCAACACCGAGCGTCTGACCACGCAGAACTATCAGAGCTTCTTCGTGCAGGACCAGTGGAAAGTGAACAATCGCTTAACGATCAACGCCGGCCTGCGCTACGAGCAACAGTCGCTCCTCGGCACGTTCGAAGAGCTGACGACGACCACCGGCGACACGTTGGGCGAGTTCGCCCTCAACAACAACTGGGGGCCGCGGGTCGGGGCCATCTACGACATCCTGGGCAATGGCCGCAGCAAGATCTACGGCAACTGGGGTCGGTTCTATGCGCGGATCCCGAACGACCTCGCCGCGCGTGCGCTCTCCGGTGACGCCGGCTTCACTCGCGGCGACTATTTCGACGCGAACCTGACGCGGCCGATTCCGAACGGCGTCGTCACGCAGGTTCCGGGTGCGTCGCCTGTCACCCAGCACTACATCGTGGCGGGCCTCGGTGCGGATCTGATCGACCCTGAAACGAAGCTGTCGTATCAGGACGAGTTCGTCGGTGGTTTCGAAGTCGAGGCGTTCCCGAACACCAACGTGGGCATCCGTTACATTCACAGGAACATCGGGCGCGTGCTCGAGGACATCGCGCCGTATTCAGTGGCGGCCTGCGATTTCGGCGTGGCCGATGCGTGCTCGACCGACTACATCCTGACGAACCCGGGCGTCGATACACCCGCGACTCAGGTGGCCGGAATGCTGCCAGTGGCGTTCGAGGATCCGAAACATGTGTACGATGCCGTCGAGCTCACGATGGACCGGCGGTTCAGCGGCGGCTGGACCATGCTCGGCAGCTATCGCTACTCGCGTCTCTTTGGCACCTTCGAAGGCTTCTTCCGCGAGGACAATGGTCAGTCGGATCCTGGCATCACCTCGCTCTACGACTTCCCGACGAACGACCCGAACTACACTGCGCTCGGCTATCGCGGAGACATTCGGTTCTTGGGCGAGCTGGGCGAGGGCCGCTTGCCACTCGATCGACCGCACCAAATCAAGGTTTCGGGCAACCGCACCTTTGACAGGGGTCTCGGCCTCGGCGTTCGCCTGAGCCTCAGCTCCGGCAAGCCCTTGACCGCGCTGGCGGCCAACCCGAACTACAACAACAGCAGCGAGATCCCGGAGACGCCTCGCGGTGAGGGCTTCGACACGTTCGAAGGATTCAAAGAACGTACGCCTTTCGAGACTCAAGTGGATCTGCAGGCGAGCTATGTGCTCAACTTCGGCACGCGGAAGCTGACCTTGCTCGCGGATGCGTTCAATCTGTTCAACATCCGCCGCGTCACGGACTACAACGCCGCGACAGAAATCGAGTTCGACTCGCCGAACCCAGATTTCGGCACGCCGACCTCCGACAACGTGGCGGGACAGCAATATCAATTCCCCTTCCAGCTTCGGCTGGGCGCGCGCTTCTCGTTCTAGGAGCGCGCTCTCGAGACAAGCAAGGGCCGGCCATGAGCCGGCCCTTGCAATTTCGGCCTGCGTCGCTACGCCACAGTTACATGTTGCGCGTCGGGGGGGGCCACATGATCGTCTGGCGCAACCTCGTTCTTCTCTCGCTTCTCGCCATCCCAGCGACGCCCGGCGCCGCTCAGACTCTGGCCTCAGCCGAGGACCGACGTGAAGCGCTGATCGCCTACCGAACGGGTCAGGAATGGCTCTCATCGGAGCAGTGGGAGAAAGCCATCGCCGCATTCGACCGGGCCGTCGCGCTTGACCGGCTTTTTACCGACGCGCACTACGGACGTGGCCAAGCGTTCGTGGCACTGCGACGCTACACAAGCGCCATTCAGGCTTACGGACGCTGCCTCGAAGCCGCGCGGGACCTCCATGGCTTGCGCGACAAGGATCGCCTGGAGGCAGACAATCGCCTGAACGATCTCCTGTTCGAGCTCCGCGACACATTACGCCGAATGCGTGCGCAAGGCGGACGCGAGCTGCGAGCGACCCAGCTCGAGGACCGGATTCGAGACCTCGAGCGATCTCGCAGCGCAGCGCAGGGTCCGTTTCAAGCGCCCGCCGGCGTCCTGCTCGCCCTCGGCAGCGCGCATTTCAGAAACGGCGACCGCGCACTGGCCGAGCACTACTGGTCGGAAGCCGTCAAGGTCGACGGGAAGCTCGGCGAGGCGTGGAACAACCTCGCGGTCGTCTACCTGCGTGGCGGTCGAAAAAAGGAAGCCGAAGATGCCGTCACGAATGCCGAGCGCGCCGGCTTCCGCGTCAATCCACGGCTCAAAGACGACATTCGGGCGATGAAGAGCGATGCGCGAAGCCTGGCGCGCGACGTCGCCGCAGTCGCTGGGCGTTGATCAATCCATACGAGAACGCCGTGGCGCGACGTCTGCGCTTATCGATCTGCGCTGACCGTGGGTAGGGCGCCGCCGATCCGGCCTCGGTGGAACAGCAGTCCCCTCGTGGAGAGCGCCTCGCGAATGGCGGCGGCTCCGCCCCTGAACAGGTCGCCCGACGCTGCCAGCACCGCCTCTCCGGCATGACGAGCCGGAAGTGCCGCAATGCTCTCGTGTGCCGCTTCGAGCGCGCGGCGCCAACGCCGGGCGAGATCGGCCGCTTGCGGTGGAGGACCGCTGAACTCGAGCGCTGCCACCTCCTCCTCCGTATAGCGCGAGGTTCGGGCGGCCTGCTCGAGAATGGCTTGGGGTGAAAAGCCCGGATCCTTTCCGCAGGCCCCCCAGGCGAGAAGTCCCAGCGGTTGCAGCCGCTCGTCGCAGACGAGGACATCAATCCAGTCTCGCACTTCGAGGCGTCCCACCAGCGCGAGCACCTTGTTCGTGGCAAGGTCGAAGGGATGCAGAGTCAACCCGAGCTCCTCGTGCTCCACCAGCGGGAAGAACCGAAAGGCACTGTCTCGAGCCCATTCGATCAGTAACCGCCCCTCTTGGCCCGACACTTCCGCTTCGATGAACGCCGAGCGTTCCCGGATCACCGAGAGCACATATCCCGCCGCGCAGAGAACCGTACGATCCGCCTCGAAGGACATCGCCACGGCTTCAGCGGTGTCGTGGAACAGATCGACGTCGCGCGAGACGCGGTGCGCCGCCAGAGCCACGTTGAGCGCGACGCCGCCCGCGATGTAGCTCTCACCGCCGGACCGACGTCGATCGGCTAGGAGGCGGACGATGCGTCGCTGAAACGCCGTGAGAGCCATGATCGGAGAGTGGCAGCGCGCTGGAACGCCTCGAGGCTCCCGTGCCGCTCAATCAGGCGCAGCACCCGTTCACGTTCGGCGTCTATCGCGGGGTAGTAATCTTCACGCAGGAACCACAAGCACTGCAATCGGTACTCGTCCACGAGGTCGCGCACCGCGAGATCGAGCGCGTCTGGTTCCATGCCGATATCGTATCCGAGTCCGCACGCTCGCGTGTCACTCATACACGCACGGATGTTTGGCTCTCTTCACCTCACACGGTGTCGATCTGCGCGCGCTGCAGCTTGCCGCTGAAGTCCACGTACACCGACTTCCAGTCCGAGAAAACGTCGAGCGCGGCGGTGCCCGCCTCGCGGTGGCCGTTCCCCGTCGCCTTGGTGCCCCCGAACGGCAGGTGCACTTCAGCGCCGATGGTGGGGGCGTTGACGTAGAAGATCCCCGTGTACACGTCGCGCATCGCCCGAAAGGCGCGATTGATGTCCTGCGTGTAGATCGACGCTGATAGACCGTACGCCACGTCATTGGTGACACGAATCGCCTCGTCGAGCGATCGCACGTTGATGATCGACACGACGGGGCCGAAAATCTCTTCACGCGCGATGCGCATCTCCGGTTTCACATCAGTAAACACCGTGGGCTCGTGAAAGAACCCCTTGGCGAGCGCGCCCTCGGTGAGCCGGTGACCGCCACAGGCGAGCGTCGCGCCTTCCTGTTGGCCGATGCTGACGTAGCTCATCACCTTCTCGAGCTGCTTCTGCCCAATCGACGGCCCCATCTCTGTCGTCGGGTGCAAGCCGTCGCCGACGCGGAGCGCCGCGGCGCGTGCGACGAATGCGTCGACGAAGCGGTCGTGTACTCGCTCGTGCACGATCACCCGACTAGCCGCGGTGCATCGCTGTCCCGTCGTGCCGAAGCCACCCCACAAACAGCCCTCGAGGGCAAGGTCGAGGGCGGCATCGTCCATCACCATGATGGCGTTCTTGCCGCCCATCTCCAGGTGCACCTTCTTCACGTGCGGCGCCGCGTTCTGGTTGACCAGCCGCCCCACTGCAGTCGATCCCGTGAACGACACCACCGACACGCGCTCGTCGACGGTGAGCCGCTCGCCGATTTCGGGCCCGCCCGTCACCATGTTCACGACGCCCGCCGGCACACCCGCCTCCTCGAGCACCGTGACGAAATTGTGCGCCGAGAGCGGCGTCAACTCGGACGGCTTGAACACAACAGAGTTGCCGCACACGAGCGCCGGGATCATCTTCCACGAAGGGATCGCCATCGGAAAGTTCCACGGCGTGATGATCGCGCACACACCCAAGGGCTGGCGTATCGACATCGCGAACTTGTCGCGCAGCTCCGACGGAACGGTCTGCCCGTACTGCCGGCGCCCTTCGGCGGCGAGGAAGTAGGTCATGTCGATGGCTTCCTGCACATCACCGCGTGTCTCGGCGAGCACCTTCCCCATCTCGCGCGTCATGTCGCGCGCAAACGGCTCTTTCCGTGCAACGAGCAACTCGGCCGCTCGAAACAGGATCTCGGCGCGCTTGGGGGCGGGTGTCATGCGCCACGCATCGAACGCGCGCGCCGCGGCGTCAATGGCCTGGTGTGCCTCGTCGGCCGACGAGTCGGGAAAACGTCCGATCAGGTCGTCCGTATGAGCAGGATTGCGGTTCTCAATCGTCTTGCCCGAGGCGGAGGGCAGCCAGCGTCCTCCGATGTAGTTGCAAAACGTCGACGACGTCAGTTCGCTCATGGTCGAGATCTTACCCGTCCGCCACGCCGACACGGCGTCTTCGTCGCCTCGTGGCACCTATGGCTGACACTTTCTGTCGAGGTCGACTTTTTCCGCCCGATTTCAATCCTGCTATTCCGCTTCGTAGGTGGCTTGGATCTTGTATCGTGAACGGCCGAGGACACGCCGATGCGAACGGAAACTCATCCCACAGAATCGCAACTGGCACTTGTCGTCGGCGGTCGTCCCGACGTGTTGGAAGTGGTCGAGCCGATGTTGCAAGGTGCTCGCTGGTCGATTGAGTTCGTCGCCATGGCGGACGAGCCATACGGCACGGTGGTCGCCATGCGGCCGGATCTCGTGGTCGTGAGCCTCGGGCTGGACGAACCCGCCGGTTTTGGCTTGCTCTCTATGCTCCGCCTGGATCCGCGCACGCGCGGCATTCCGGTGTTGTCGTACGTGCGCGATGAACAGTGCGAGGCGTCGCACGATGTGCAGGTCGAGAGTGCCAACTCTCTGGCGTTCGACGCGAGCATGATGACGCGCGCGCCGCGACATTGAGCGACGCCGTGCCCACGCCTCTCGATTCCTCACGTCCCGGCCGGCGCCGGGCGGCCTCCGCCACGACCGAACGCCGCGACAGCCAGCGCACGGACCTCCTTGGCGCCCTTCGGGGCGAAGTGATGGTCTTTCAGCCGACCGCTGTCCGGCAGATCAGCACGGGGGGCATGGAGGTGGAAACGTCCTTCCCACTTCAGCTCGATTCGCTCCACGAATTCCGCCTCACGCTGCGCGAGCGGTCGCTGGTCGTCAAAGGCCGCGTCGTCCACTCAGCCATCAGCGACGTCGACCAGGACGTCGTCATCTATCGATCGGGCATCGAATTCGTCGAGCCGCCAAACCGGGTCGTCGGTGTGATCGGGCAGTTTCTCGAGGCGGCCAAGCACGTCAGGCGCTGACAAGACGCCGAAGCGCAGACGGCGATGCGTTGGGCGCGACCGAGCGGAGCGTTGTAGAAGTAGGCCCAGGCCGGACAGCGGCTGCCGTCTTCGAGCGTGATGTTGACCTCCACGCGCGTATACAGACTGCATTCGGGTTCGCTCGGTCGATAGCCTTCGATCTCGTCGAGAACCGCGAGAACATCGGGCGCGTCCTCCATGTCGTAGACCTCGCCCGCCACCGTACCCCCGTCGTTTGTGGGGACCGCCGCGGGATAGATGCCGAGGTCGAACAGGGCGGCAGCGATGGTGCCATGCCCGACAAACGACAGCCTCGAGTTGACGCGGTGGCGCCCAAGGCGATTGAAGGGCGTCATGAGAGTGCCGTAGAAGAACACGCGCTCGGACACGGAAAGGCCTGCAGGTAAATCAGGAGGGCAGAGGCTGTGGGAGAATCTAGCGCAGATCAGACGGGTGGTGTGGTGGCGCAGGGCAGGCTCGTAGGCAAACGAACGGGGTTGGCCCCAAATCTGCGGCCAACCCCGCGGCGTCGCCTGAGGGGATCGTTAGCGGTGCGGATCCGGGTTGTCGTCGGCCCCGCGCCGATGCCGCCCACCGAGGTTTTCGAGGGCGTCGAGCAGCTCGCTGGGTAGCGCGAACTGCACCGCGACGATCTTGCCGTCGCCGGTGAGTTGCAAGGAATCGACCATTTGCCTCATCCCAGGCTTGCTGTTGGCCTGCAATTTCGCCATGGCGACGAAACCGCGCAGCATGTCGCGCAAATTCTGCGCGGCTTCCTCGTCGCGGGCCTCAGCCTTGACCTGTCCGCTGACGCCACCGTTGATGCGGCCGACCGCCGAGAACCACGTGACGGCGGGCACCTGTGCGCTGACCTCGCGCGGCAGCCGCGCCTCGCGCGCCAGGACGTCGAATCGGCCGACGGCCCAGGCACTGTTACCGTCGAGCTCCGCGACCTGCTGCATGATCTGCGTGTTCGAGGTGACGGTTCGTCCACTTCGATTGGCGTCAATCGCGCTCCGGACCGCCACATGGCTGCCGATCGCTACGAGGTCGGCGTCGAGAAATCCTATCGCCATCGGCTTGTGGTCGCCTTTGCCCAGGTGCATCAGCAGTCGTTTGCCCTGGTACTCTTC
>JAIVJN010000047.1 GCA_020200025.1 Acidobacteriota bacterium
CAGCACAACCGAGCGCGTCTACACTCCTTAGCGGCAAGCGGCAAGCGGCAAGCGGCAAGCGGCAAGCGGCAAGCGGCAAGCGGCAAGCGGCAAGCGGCAAGCGGCAAGCGGCAAGCGGCAAGCGGCAAGCGGCCGGCCGCCTGCCGCCTGCCGCCTGCCGAGAGAAGTGCTACACGCTCTCTTTCAGCTTCACCTCGAGCGTCACGTTCGATACCCCGGCGAGCGCTCGCGAGACGACGCACGTCTTCTTGGCAGTCTCCGCGTGTTGCTGGAAGGTCGCGGCGTCCGCCCCGGGCACGTCGCCCTCGACGATGAGATCGATCTGCGTGATAGTCGGACCAGCATCGGTGGCCCCGAGGTGGACCTTGGCTACCGTCTGAAGGCGGGTGGGCGTGAGGCCCGCTCGCCCCAAGCCTGCCGACAGCGCCATCGAGAAGCAACCGGCGTGGGCCGCCGCGATCAGCTCCTCGGGATTGGTGCCGGTTCCGCTCTCGAACCGCGACGTGAACGAATAGGCTCCTTCGAAGGCACCGCTGCCCAGTCGCATGCGACCGTTGCCTTCTTTGAGAGACCCCTTCCACTCTGCTTCGGATTGACGGACCGCCATGAAGACTCCTTGTGGGTCAGCGCGACGCGCCGTGATCGGCCGCTATTTCTTGGGCTGCACGTCGCGAATGATGAAGAGCTTTTCGCCAGGCTTGATCAGACCCAGCTCGCGTCGCGCAAGCTCTTCGATAGCCGCCGGGTCTTCGCGAAGCCGGCGGGCTTCTTCGCGCAGAGCAGCGTTCTCAGCGCGGGCCCGGTCGAGTGCGACCTCGACGGCGTGGTATTCGCGACCGGCCTTGAGAAGCGCCAGCAACCCCTTCTCGCCCACTACCGCATCGATGACGAGCACGATCGTCACCAGGATGAGCGTGTAACGGACGACACGGCGCCCCGTCCGCAGGACGGACGCCGTCTTGAACGTTGGCCCGGCTTGGTGCGGTATTCCGCGGTCGCTCATGTCATGGTGGCGATGCTCGGAGGGGTGTCGAGCCGCCTCTTTATCATGCCATCACAATAACGGAAGTGCGACAAGAGTACAAGAACAATCCACAACGTAGAAGGGAGAAAAGTTCGTGACCCACGAGCCTTCGACCGTCGTCATCGCGCTCACCACCATGCCCGCCGAGGAATCGCAGGCCGTACAGGTCGCTCGCGCGCTCGTCGACCGGCAGGTCGCCGCTTGCGTCAACGTTCTTGCCCCGATGATCTCGACATATCGGTGGCAAGGCGTCGTCGAGCAAGCGACCGAGCGTCAGATTGTCATCAAGACGACGCGCGCGCGGGTGGCGGACCTGAAAAACGTCCTGGCGGAGCTCCATCCCTACGACGTGCCCGAACTGCTGATTCTCGACGTCGCTGACGGGGGCAAAACGTACCTCGAGTGGGTGGGTGAGAACGTTGGCCATCTGTGACGTGCGGTCCTCGCGGTCCTCGCGGTTCGCGCGTGCGCGGATTATTCGGGGTCGCTTGCGTGTCGGATCATCTGCGCGGTCCAGAGCCTCACACCAGCGTCTCGGCCGGCGACGCCCGGGCCAAAAACGCTGCCTGGCATCATCGCCGAACAACTACGACGCCGAGAAGCGGGACGCGCTCGACCCGCTGGGCACGGGGCCTTGCTGCGCATCGGGGCAAGACGAAGAAGGTGCTGGCGTTCCGCCCATGGACGAGCACGAATGATTCCCAGAGGCCGATTTTGGGCCACAGGGCGGCCACGGCTAAGATTGAGATGAGGTGTCGATGACTGCCAGAGAAGATCTCCTGGCGCGCCTTGACCGGGCGGCCCCAGAGCTGAGGGAACACGCCGTCAGGGAACTATGGCTGTTCGGTTCCGCAGCCCGCGAGGAACTGCGGGCGGACAGCGACGTGGACATCCTCGTGGACTTCAGCGCGCCCGTTACGCTCTTCGAGTTCGCCCGCCTCCGCCGGCGTCTGGAGTCCTTGCTCGGTCGTTCCGTCGATCTGGTCACGCGCGATGCGCTGAAGCCACAGCTTCGGGCGCAGATTCTGCGCGAGGCCGTGCGTGCCGCCTAGAGACGCCAAGTGGCGTCTGCAGGACATCGCTGAGGCTATCGACCGAATCTTCGACTACACGGCCTCGCATTCACTCGAGTCCTTTGCCGCCGATCGGATGACGGTCGATGCCGTCGTGCGGAATTTCGAGGTCATCGGCGAGGCTGCCCGCCACGTGGACGCCGAGACCGCCGCACGCCTTGCTGATGTCCCGTGGCAGGACATGCGCGACCTTCGAAACCTGCTCATCCACGAGTACTTCGGCGTCAGCGTGGCGATCGTCTGGGAGACCATCTCTCGCGACTTGCGCCCCGTGCGTGAGGCGATCCGACGTGACCTCGACCGAAGCTGACAGGCAAGGCGACGCCGACCTCTGAAAAGTTCCACAGCCGCATCTGAGCGGGCTGCTACGCAAGCTAGCGCAGCGCCTGCTCGAGATCCTCCCTGAGGTCCTCTACATCCTCGATCCCGACGGAGATTCGTATCATCCCCTCGGTGATGCCGATCGCGGCGCGCCGCTCCGGTGGCACCGAGGCGTGAGTCATGATGGCGGGATGAGAGATGAGCGTCTCCACCCCGCCGAGACTCTCGGCGAGAGACATCAATCGGAATCGGCCGAGCACCTCGCGCGCCCGATCGACCGAGCCGACGTCGAAGGAGATGAGGCCACCGAAGCCCCTCATCTGCCGCTTGGCGAGCGTGTGGTGGGGATGGTCGGGGAGGCCGGGATAGATCACGCGCTCGACGCGCGAATGGCTGGCGAGGTATTCGGCCAAGGTCTGCGCGTTCGCGTTGGTCCGCTCCATCCGAATGGGCAGCGTTTTCGTGCCCCTGAGCACTAGCCACGAGTCCATCGGTCCCAAGATCGCGCCCGCCGCGTTCTGCACGAACTTCATCCACTCCGCATCGTCTTGATGGCGCAGGACGATGATGCCGCCCACGCTGTCGCTGTGACCGTTCAGGAACTTCGTCGTGCTGTGAACGACGATATCGGCGCCGAAGTCGAGCGGACGCTGGATGTACGGGCTGGCGAACGTGTTATCGACGATGACACGGACGTTCCGCTGATGGGCGAGATCGCTCGCCGCCCTCAAATCGGTGATCCGCAGCATCGGATTGGTCGGCGTCTCGATGAACAGGTATTTCGTTCTTGCTATGATCGCCGCGTCGATGAGGTCGTGTCGAGAGGTATCGACGTAGCTGAAATCGAGGCCAAATTTCCGGCGCACGCGCTCGAAGAGTCGAAACGTGCCGCCGTATGTGTTGTCGCTCACGACGAGGTGGTCGCCTGATTCGAGCCTGGTCAGCAGGGTATCGATGGCGGCCATGCCCGAGGCAAAGACGAACCCGGCGATGCCCCCTTCGATGGCCGCGACGTTGGCTTCGAGCGCCATGCGCGTCGGGTTCTGCGTGCGCCCGTACTCGAAGCCCTTGTGCTGACCGAGGCCCTCTTGCACATAGGTGGACGTCTGATAGATCGGCACGGTGATGGCGCCGGTGGACGGGTCGGGTTCTTGACCCGCGTGGATGCAAACGGTACTGAAACGGGCGGTGTCATTGAGCTTCACGGTAGGTTGGTGTGCTGGGAAGGGTCGTCTCGGTCAGAGCCGTGAAACAATACTCTGATATGATCCGCCGACGCAATTGCCGCACCGATCGTTTCGGGCGCGGTTATCCCGCTTGATGCCCGATCCCGATCGCCCGCTCGCACTGATCGCTGGCCAGACACCGTCGCCACCGGCCGCGCTCCGAGCCTGGTTGACGAGGACGTTCTCCGGGCGTGCGCTTCTCGTCGGGCTCGTCGTCAAAGTGGTGACGACGCTCACCCGTTTCGCCGTCTCGCCCCTGCCGTCCTGGCTCGACGTCATCGACAAGGTCGGAAGTCTCGCTCTGATCTTCGCGGCGGCGTACCTGATTGCACGCTTCGTGATGTGGGCGCGCCGCCGGCTGCTGTGGCGCGTGCGCCGCAAGCTGATCCTCTCCTACATCTTCGTGGGGTTGGTCCCCGGCCTCCTCATCGTCACGTTCTTCCTCCTCGCCGGGCTGCTGCTGTTCTTCAACGTCAGCTCGTACCTGGTGCAGTCCAGGGTGCGATCGCTTGGCGATCAGGCGCGGTTTCTCGCCGAGTCTACCGTGCTGGACCTGCAGCGGAGCGTGTCGCCAGCGAGGGTCGACGACACCCTCGATCGACGGCAGGAGAGCGCCGAGTCGCGCTACCCGTTTCTCTCGGTCGCCGTGGTGCCCGTCTTCGACCTGCGCTGTCCCGATCGCTCGACTGCCCGCGCGGTGTCCTCGCCGCTTGGACCGCTGCCCATCTTTGCGGGCCCGTGGCGACACCTCGATCCGCCCGAGCGATTGCCACCGTGGGTCGGATGCGAGGGCTTCTCGGGCCTGCTCGCGTACGAAGCGGAGCCAGGCCCGGCCGATCCCGACGGCGCAGAGGATCGGACTCAGCTGGTCATGCGGGCGGTGGCGTTTCCCGATGTCCGCGAGCCTGGGTGGGCGCTCGTGCTCGACCTGCCCATCACCGCGACCGTGGGGCGTCGAATCCGTGAGGAGACGGGCATCGTTCTTGGCGAAGCCTCGGTCATGCCGATCGACGATGCAGACCAGCGCCTGGCGCACGGTCGGATGCTCGTGCCGGAAGGACCGGCAGATGCCGAAAACGCCCCGGGCATCCTCGGCCCACAGTGGGTCGTCTTCCTGGACTACCAAGACTGGGAGGGGGGCGACACGTTCAATGCACTGGTCGGCATTCAGATCAACGTCTGGGAGATCTACGATCGCATCTCGGCGGTCTCCTCGGCCCGCATGACGTCGGTCAACTTCGGCCAGTTGCTGCTCGCGGTGCTGGCGCTCGTGGGAGCGCTGTTTCTCGTCATTCAGTTCGTCGCGTTGATGATCGGCTTTGCGCTTGCCCGTCAGATCACCGGCGCGGTTCACGACCTGTTCACGGGCACCGAACATCTGCGCAACCGGCAGTTCAGTCATCAGATTCCCGTCCGGGCGCGCGATCAGCTCGGCGAGCTGGCCGAATCGTTCAACGTGATGACGGGCGAGATTACCGTCCTCCTCCTCGAGAACGCAAAGAAGGAGCGGCTCGAGCAGGAGCTGCGAACGGCGCGCGACATCCAGATGAAGCTGCTCCCGCAAGGCCCCCTGCTGGTCCCCGGTCTCGCCGTCACCGCTTACTGCGAACCGGCACGCGAGGTCGGCGGCGACTACTACGATTTCCTCCCGCTCGACGACAGGCGGCTCGGCTTCCTCATTGCCGACGTGTCGGGCAAGGGTACGTCGGCGGCACTCTACATGGCGGAGCTCAAGGGGTTGATGCTTTCGCTCAGCCGCATACATGAATCGCCGCGCGAGCTCCTGATCGCAGCCAATCACGCGATTGCGCCCCACATCGACGCGAAGAGCTTCATCACCATGAGCTACATCGTGATCGATCTCGATCGGTCGGTCATGACCTATGCGCGCGCCGGTCACTGCCCTCTGATCTACTTGCCCGGCATGCACGGCGAGGGGCCCAGACACGCCTCGGTGCTCGCGCCCGACGGGCTCGTCGTGGGATTGAAGCTCGACGATGGCGGCGCGCTGTTCGATTCGCTGCTGGAAGAAGTGACCGTACCGCTTCGGCCCGGCGACTTGATCGTGCTCTTCACCGACGGGTTCAGCGAGGCGATGAACGAAAGCTTCGACTGCTTCGGCGAGCAGCGGCTCAGCCACTTGATCGAGCAGCACGGCGATTTGCCATTCGAGGAGCTGCGCGAACGGATCGTGATGGACGTCCGATCGTTTGCCGGCAGCGCCGATCAGCATGACGACATGACGATGCTGCTGCTGAAGGTTGAGGACATACCGGTGCCTGTCGCACAGGCATTCGCCACTGTCTAGCCGGTCATGACCGATATCACGGAAGTCTTCCGCACCTCGTCGGCCATCGAAGCCAGCGTCGTGCAAGCGCTGCTCGATAGCCACGGCATCGACTCGGTGCGCACGGCAGCCCCGCCGCACGGTGTGTTTCCGTTTGCCGTCAATCCCATGGGGGAGACGCGAGTGTCAGTGCGCGAATCGGAGGCCCAGGAGGCGGTGCGCATCATCGAGAGTCATCGCGAGCGCGTCGGTGCCGGCATGGTGGTCACCCTGCCACAACAGTTCGCGGCGCTCGAAGCTCGTATCGGCTACCGCTTCCGCGATCGGGGCCTGCTCGAGCATGCGTTGACGCACCGCTCGAAAGCGCACGAGGATCCAAGCGGCGGTGTGTTCGACAACGAGTCGCTCGAATTCCTGGGTGACGCCGTGCTCGGCATGGTCGTCGCCGAGGCGCTCTTTCGCGAGTTTCCGCTCTTCAGCGAAGGACAGAAATCGAAAATCAAGGCGGCGATCGTCTCGACGGCGTCGCTCGCGGAGCTGGCCGAACGGCTCGGCCTCGGGGATCACATGATCCTCGGCCGCGGCGAGGAGAAGACGGGCGGTCGCCGCAAGCAAGCGCTGCTCGCCGACACGTGCGAAGCGCTGATGGCGGCCGTCTACATCGACGGCGGACTCGATGCGGCGCGGCAGTTCATCCTCCGCGAGCTCGGCGAGGGGATCGAAGACGCGCGGCGCCCGGCCTACTTCGGCCGCGATCACAAGTCGGCGCTGCAGGAGCAACTGCAGGCGCTCGGCCGACCGTTGCCGAGCTACCGAGTGGCGGGTGAGGTCGGCCCCGACCATCGCAAGATGTTCCGGGTGGAGGTGGTCGTGGGAGGCGAGATCCTGGCGCAGGGGGCCGGGCGGACGAAGAAGGAAGCGGAGCAGGAGGCCGCGAAGGTCGCGCTTGCTGCGCTCGCGGCGCGGGGTTAAGGCGCGGAGGCTCTGAGGCCCCTCGGACTTGGAGGCTTCAGGCTTGGAGGCTTGAAGGCGCTCGAAGGCTTGAAGGCCTGGAGGTTCGGAGACCTAGAGACCTGGAGAGATGCCAGCTTCGAGTCCCGAGCCCCAAGCCCCAAGTCTGCAAGCCATTCAAAACCACGCCCTCAGTCGATCTCGATAATTCCCCAGGGCCGCCGATCCGCGGCCGCCGTGGCCATCTCCAGCGACGGCTCCACTGACGGCAGGCGAGCGAGCGCGTAGGTTTGTACTTCGCGCGCCACCTCGTCGACGCTGGGCGGCACGGGCCGGCAATGCAGCCGCACCCACAACCGCAGCAGCGGGTCGCCGAAGGTGTAGCGCTTCTGACGCGACACGACGAGGTCGACATCTTCGAGCCAGGAGAGATAGTCCTTGGTCGACCCCGGCGTGCGGTGCAGGCGCTGCGCGATCTCGGTAAGCGTCAGTGGCTCGTCATCGGCGAGGATCTCGAGAATCGCCTTGAGCGCGCCATACCCCCGTGCGCGGTGCAGCCGCAGCTCGTAGCGATAGCCGCACCAGCTCGTAAGGGCGCCGTCGGTGGTGAGCAGCGCCGTGAGCGCTGAAATCGGATCGCCGCCCCGTCCACTCATGGCCGCCGTGGCGTCGCCGAGCGCCCGCACATAGGCGGCTCGTCCGTCGGCCAGGGCCTGAATCGTGCGCCCGAGAAAGTCGCGGTTCTCGGCCGTGGCGTCTCCCGTCGGCGGAATGATGGCCACCACCTCTGGCACCGAAAGCGGTGGCAGGTGAATCACTTCGAATCGGCCGGGGGCGTCCCGGAGCAGGCGATGCGCGCGCGCCACATAGCGGCTGGTGAGCACGAAGCGGCTGCCGCTCTCGGCGAGCGCCTGCAGCAGCTCGCGCAGGACATGGCGAAGACCGGGAAAGCTCTCGAACGTTCTGAGCTCGAGCACTTCGTCGAGCAGAAACGTCGCGGGTCGGCTGTCGGCGCGCGCGCTCGAGAAAAACGCCAGCGTGCGATCGAACGCCGCGCGCGCCGATGACGGATGTTCGTCGGCGCCCGCCTCGTGCGCGAACGGCGATGTCTGTCCGATCGCTCGGAAGAATCGCTCGGGGGTGCTCGCCGACCGCTCGACGTCGACGTACTGGCACGCGTCACGCCCGAGGCGGTCGGCCAGCCCGTGCAGCAACGTCGTTCGTCCGGTCCCGCACGGACCCAGCACCACGGGAATGCGCATCGGTGACGCCTCGAGTGCCGCCAGCACACGCCGTTCGAGTCCCGCGTGAGGAGCCATCATCGCCCAGCCTCTGTCATGGGTAAGCGCACGCCGCGTTCACGCGCAGTCTGCAGCGCCTCGGGGTAGCCGGCATCCGCGTGCCGCGCGACGCCGATGCCGGGATCGCACGTCAGCACGCGCGAGAGCCGCTCGTCGGCTTCGCGCGTGCCGTCGGCCACGATCACCATTCCTGCGTGAATCGAATACCCTATGCCGACGCCCCCGCCGTGGTGTACCGAGACCCACGTGGCGCCAGCCGACGCATTCAAGAGCGCGTTCAGAATCGGCCAGTCCGCGATGGCATCGCTGCCGTCGCGCATGCCTTCGGTTTCGCGGTGGGGCGAGGCCACCGATCCGGTATCGAGGTGATCGCGGCCAATGACGATGGGCGCCTTCACGGCGCCGTCGCGTACGAGCTGGTTGAGGCGCAAGCCGTAGCGCTCACGATCGCCGTACCCGAGCCAGAAGATGCGCGCCGGCAGGCCCTGAAATGCGACGCGATCGCCGGCCAGCCTGATCCACCGGCACAGCGCCTCATCGTCCGCAAACATCTCGAGCGCGGCCCGATCGGTCACGCGGATGTCCTCGGGATCACCCGACAGCGCCGCCCACCGGAATGGCCCCTTCCCCCGCGGCCGTCAGCGACAGGCCATTCGGAACATAGCCGGTGAGTGCATCGTGGGCCGACGTCTGGTCGGTGACCACGTGAGGTGTGACGCCTCGCGTCACCAGCTCGGGCAACACGTCGGCGGCGTTGGCTTCGAGCGCGATCGACCGCGCGAGACGCTGCTCGGTCCACTCGGCGACCTTGGCGAGCGCGTCGTCCAGCGACGAGGTGGCTTCGTCGACATAGGTCGTCGCCAGCCGGCGCGAGATTCTTTGCGCATCGACTTCGACGACCAGCGCGACGCCGTCGTTCATCGTCACCGCCAGCGGCTGCGCGCCACCCATGCCGCCGAGACCTGCGGTGACGGTGAGCGTTCCGGCGAGCGATCCGCCGAAGTCGCGGCGAGCCAGCGCCGCGAGCGTCTCGTACGTGCCTTGCAAGATGCCTTGCGTGCCGATATAGATCCAACTTCCAGCGGTCATCTGCCCATACATGGTGAGCCCACGATCTTCGAGATCGCGGAACGTCTCCCATGTGGCCCAGCGCGGCACGAGGTTCGCGTTCGCGATGAGGACACGCGGCGCGTTGGCATGCGTGCGGAAGATCGCCACCGGTTTGCCAGACTGCACGACGAGCGTCTCGTCGTGCTCGAGCGACCGCAACGCCTCGACGATCGCGTCGAAGGCCGCCCAGCTCCGCACGGCCCGCCCCGTCCCGCCGTAGACGACGAGGTCGTCGGGGCGCTCGGCGACATCGGGATCGAGATTGTTCATCAGCATTCGCAGCGCCGCCTCCTGCAGCCATCCCTTGCACGTCAGTGACGTGCCGCGAGGCGCGCGGACGGTGCGGGCTGCTGTGGTCATCGGAGTCGAACGGTGGGTGACGCGAAGATCAGAAGCTAAGCACCGAGCCTCGCGTTGTCAAATCGAAAATTTATCGGAAATCAGTTGACAACGACGCCAGCGGCGTACTCGAGCGCGCCGCCGGCGATCAACGACGCGATGGTGTCGATGTCGGACGCCGCCGGACGATCGTCGGTCAGCATCGGCACCGCATGCCGCACTGCCTCGTGAACCTGCATCAACGGGTCGGAGCTCGTGAGTGGCGCGAGCAGGT
>JAIVJN010000048.1 GCA_020200025.1 Acidobacteriota bacterium
CGTGGAACCAGATCGCCGAAGGTGGCCGCGGCATCACCGGCAGTCCCTTCGTGCGGGCGTTCAGCTCGGCCGGCATCCCTTACGCAGCCGGCGTGATGAATTTAGTGGTCATCTCGGCGGCGTTGTCGAGCGCCAACTCGAACCTCTACTCGACGACTCGCATGTTGTTCTCGCTGTCGCGATCTGGCTACGCACCGGCTTGGCTGTCGACGGTCACGGACGCCGGCGTGCCGCTCCGCGCCGTCGCGGTGGCGAGTGGCGGGATGGCCACGGCCATTCTGCTGGCGGTCGTTTCGCCGGAACAGGCCTTCCTGTGGCTGTTCGGCACCGCGGTGGCCGGCATGCTCTTCATCTGGATCGTCATCCTGGTCACGCATCGGCGATTTCGTGCGGCATTGTCACCGGCGCAACTGGCGCGGCTTCCGATCAAGATGCCCGCATATCAGGTGGGGACGCTCTTTGGAATCGTGTCGCTCATCGCAATTGCGATCACGACCTTCTTCGTCGACGGCTTGGAGTACACCGTGCCTTCGTTTCTGCCATTCCTGGCGATCATTTCCATTCCCTACGCGCGCATGCGTCAGGGTGCCGGAGCGTGAGCATGGGGCCGTTTCCGGTCGACGATCTCCGCCGCGAGTTCCCGGCGCTCGGACAGGCTGGCGACTTCCTTTTCTTCGACAACGCCGCCGGTGCGCAGATCCCCGACACCGTGCTGGCGGCCGTCACCGATCACCTCGTCTCGCGCAACGTGCAACGGGGCGGGCCGTACGGCAGATCGCAAGAGGTGGACGCGATGATCGTGCGTGCGCGCGCCGCCGTCGCGGCGTTCGTCAACGCACCGAGCGCGACCGAGATCGCCTTCGGTCTCAACGCGACCTCGTTCATCCGCTCCATCAGCCTGGCTGTGGGACAGACGCTCGACCGACGCGCGGAGATCGTGGTCAGCGACATGGATCACGAGGCGAACATCGCGACCTGGGCGGCCCTCGAGCGGTCCGGCGCGCGCATCGTCTGGTGGAAGGTGCGGGAGGACGGTTGCCTGTCGGTGTCGGACCTGGAAGGCCTGTTGTCCGACCGGACCAGGCTCGTCGCCTGCACGATGGCGTCGAACGCCACCGGATCGCTCGTGGACGTCAAGGCAGTGGCGAGGTTCGCCCACGCCCATGGCGCGGAGGTGTTTCTGGACGCCGTGCACTTCGCGCCACACGGGCCAATCGATGTCCAGGGATTCGACTGTGACTATCTCGTGTGTTCGGGCTACAAGATCTTCGCCCCGCACATGGGTTTCGCCTGGTGCCGCACGGATGCGATCAACCGGCTGCCGACGTTTCGGGAAGACTTCATCCCCGACGTGACGCCAGACAAGCTCGAAGCCGGGACCTACGTCTACGAGAACGTTGCCGGCATGGAAGCGGTGATTCATTACCTGGAGCGGCTGGGCCGCCGGGCGACCGGGGAATCGGGCACCGACCGTCGCACGGCCGTTCGCACCGCGATGGAGGCGATCGCGGCTCATGAGAAAACCCTGTCCGCCGAGTTGCTCGATGCGGTGGAATCGATCGCCGGCGCCCGGGTGCTCACCTGATGCCGGGCGGGACCGTGCGGGTGTCGCTGGTCCACTACAACACGATCGACGAAATCGCCCGATTCCGCGAGCTGCTGGCCGACGTTGTCGCGACATGCAGGAATGCGACATCGGAAAACAGAACCGAGCGCCTGTGAGTTCATCACGACGAAACCAGACTCCTCTTTCCTTCATGGCCTTCGTGCTCGCCCCGAGCGGTAGTCGAGGGACGTGGCTCCCGGGACGCATTGAATCATGCCCACACTGTCACCTGATCAATTCCGTTCGCGATTTCCCATCTTCGAGAGGCGCATCTATGTGAACTCCTGCTCACAAGGCGCGCTGTCCACCGACGTGGAAGGCGCGGTGCGCGAATGGACCGAGAGTTGGCATGAAGGCGGCTCCCCATGGGAGTTGTGGGTGGAGAAGGTCGAGGCGCTTCGGACGGCGTTTGCGGCGTCGATCGGCGCCGAGCGAGACGAAATCGCTGTGATGCCGAGCGCGTCGGCGGGCATCAACGCCATTGCCAGTGCGCTCGACTTCAACGGCGCCCGATCGAACGTCGTCATGGGCGAGTTCGAGTTCCCAACGCTGGCGCAGATCTGGCTGGCACAGCAGCGTCGCGGCGCGATCGTCCGCTGGGCCCGCGCGATCGGGGAGCGGCTGGAGGTTGGCGCGTATGAGCGGCTCGTCGACGAGCACACGCTCGTCGTGCCGGCCACGCACGTGTGCTTCAGAAACGGTCACCGGACCGACATCGCCGCCCTCACCGACCTCTGTCACGCTCGGGGCGCCTATGTGTTGCTCGACGACTATCAGAGGACCGGATCCGGCCCGATGGACGTCCATGCGCTCGGTGTGGACTTCATGGTGACCGGCTGCCTCAAATATCTGCTGGCCGCCGCCGGCGTCGCGTTTCTCTACGTGCGGCACGATCTGATCGAGCGCTTGGAGCCGACCATCACCGGATGGTTCGGGCGGGTCAACCCGTTTGCCTTCCGCATCGACCAGGTGGACTGGCCCGACACAGCACGCCGGTTCGAGAGCGGAACGCCGCCGGTTCCGAGCGCGTATGCCGCGCTCGGCGCCCTGGCGCTGCTGGAACGCATCGGCTACGAAGCGGTGGGCCGGCAGGTCGAGCGACTGGTGGCGAGGTACAGAACGGCGGCCGAAGCGGGCGGCTTTGTCGTACGGACGCCCGCGGAACCCGAGCGACGCGGACCGCTGGTCGTCGTCCAGAGCCTCGACGGGCCGGCGCTCGTCTCCCGTCTGGGGGCTCGCGGCATCGTCGCCTCGTGTCGCGGCAATGGCCTGCGCGTGTCGTTCCACGCGTATAACAACGAGGCCGACGTCGACGGCGTCGTCGCGGCGCTCGAGGCCGAATCGGCGCTTCTCGAGCGCGCCTCCGCGCCAGCCGTCTCGGCGCCCGCCCGCGCATATGGGGATGTCGGGCAGGCGGCGGCGGACGTGGCTGCGCCGAATCGCTCTTGACAGGCGTCCGCCAACGCACGACGATCCGGCCGACTCTTTCAATCGAAATAGTTGAACGTTAAACATCAGCCGGGTTTCGAGGGAGGTGCTCCATGACGTCGCTCCTGAGGCTGGGTCGTCTCATCACCGTTGCCGTCATGACCGCGACCCTCGCTGCGCCAGCGTCCGCGCAGGTCAGCACCTTCGACCTGTCCGGCACTGTGCTCGATTCATCGGGTGCCGTGCTGCCTGGTGCCACCGTCACCCTGCGGAACACGAAGACGGGCCTCGTTCGATCCGAGGTCACCGACCCGCAGGGCCGCTATCACTTCATCGCCGTGCCGATCGTCGGCGAGTTCAGTCTCAGGACCGAGCTTGCGAGCTTTGGGGCCGAAGAGCGCGCCGGACTCGTTTTCCAGGCGAACACGAAGCCGGTGATCGACTTCACGCTCGCTGTCGCGACCGTGGCCGAGACCACAACGGTCGTCGGAAGGGCACCCATCCTCGAGACACGCAAGTCCGAGCTGGCACTCACCGTGGACCAACAAAAAATCGCGACGATGCCGCTCAACGGGCGCAACTATCTCGACCTCGCCAATTTTGCCAACGGCGTGCATGGGGCGGCCACGCGTGGCGACCTCTCGATCAACGGCCAGCTTGGCCGGAATATCGACTACGTTGTGGACGGCGTCTCGAACAAGGTGATCGAATGGGGCGATGCGTCGAAGACCGGCTTGTCGCTGGACATCGTCCAGGAGTTCCAGGTGATCACGAGCCAGTTCTCGGCGGAGTTCGGCCACTCGCTGGGCGGGATCGTGTCGGCGGTCACCAAGAGCGGCACCAATGATTTCCATGGCACCGGCTACATCTATGAACGCCCTGGACGCTTCGACGCGAAGAACGGGCTGACCGGCACCAGGACGCCGTTCAACCAGCAGCAGTTCGGCGGAGTGCTATCGGGGCCGATCGTCAGGAACCGCACGCATTTCATCGGCAGCTTCGAAGGGACGAACCAGGATTCCGAGCTGGTGGTCACCTCCACGATCGCGCCCGGCGTCGCGCCGGCCACGCTCAACCGGTATCAAGGCTTCACCAAAGTGACCAACCGGTTCACCGACAACCACAACGCGCAACTCAGGTTCAACCTCGACGACAACCAGAGCATCGGCAACTTTGGAGGACTCGTGCTGCCGGACGGGGGCACCAAGAGCAAGCGCGCCAGCTGGGAGTTGCAGGGGACGGTCACGAGCGTGCTCGGGTCGCAGACGGTGAACGAGGCGCGCGTCCAGTACTCGCAGTTCGTCAACGAGTCCACAAACCTGGCGCCTGGGCCGCGGGTGATCTACACAGGATTCGCCACCTACGGGGCCAATCCCGGTTCGCCGCAGGACATCCGCGAGAATCGGATCCAGTTGAACGACAAGCTCTCGCGTGATTTCGGCGCGCACCGAACCTTTGTTGGCTTCGATATGTCGCACATCGCCAAAACCGGCGTGTTCAACGCCGATTCGGTGGGCGTCTACACGTTTGCGGCCGGCACGCCGTACCCCTACAACCCGGCGAACCCGGCGACGTTCCCGACGCAGTTCGTGCAGGGCTTCACGGATCCGCGGCGTCCGATCTCTCTGCATCGGGATTTCGCGCCGTTCGATTTCGCCGGCATCGATCGCTCGTACGCCAACGTCGACGTCTTCGCGCAGGACGACTGGGAAGTGCGTCGCGGCCTGACGCTGAATCTCGGTATCCGATACGAGCGGCAGACCTCGTCGCCTGACACCAACAACATCATGCCGCGAACCGGCTTTGCCTGGGACATCGGGCGCGACGGTCGCATGGTGGTTCGAGGCGGCTACGGGCGGTTCTACGACCAGCTCTTCGACAACATTCCGAACACCGAGGACCTGTTCGGTATCACCGGCAACTTCTCCATCACCTTGACGCCAGGGGGAAACCCCGGAGTGTTTCCGACATTCCCGAATGTGCTGTCGTCGTTGCCCCCGGGGTTTGGCGCCGCGCTTGGAAGGACGGTGACCCTCGACCTCGGTGCGCTCGATCCCGATGCCCGCAAGACGCCTTTCAGCGACCAATTCACGATCGGCGTTGCGCGCGAGTTGATGCCGGAGCTCGCCCTGACCGTCGACTACACCCATCTGCGCGGCCACGACCTGTTCAGGACGGTGGATCTCAACGGCCCGTCAGCCTTCGATACGACCACGGGCGCGACGCGGACGGTGGCGCAGGCCGATGCGACGCGACCGTACGGGTCGTCGTCGCGGGTCCCCGGCCCTTACGGTATTACCGAAGGTGGTTTCAAGCAGATCCGCGCCGTGGTATCAGAAGGCAACGGCTGGTATCACGGCCTCAAGTTGAACCTCACCAAGCGCTTCGCAGCCAGTCACTTTTATCAGGTCTCCTACACGCTCTCCAAGGCCGAGAACGAGCAGGACGATTTCGGATCGGCGGCCCAGGGCGCCGACCCGTTCGATTTCCGTCGCGCCCGGGCATCGAACGATGTGCCGCACGCCCTGGTGATCAACGGCACCTACATTCTTCCGTATGCCATCTCGTTGTCCGGGATTCTCAACGTGCGCTCAGGGCTGCCGGTGGATCCGCAGGCCGGCTCGGATCTCAACGGCGATGGGTTCACCACCGATCGACCCGGTAACCTCGCGCGTAACAGTTCCCGCCTGCCGACGTTCAAGACAGTAGACGTGTCGCTCGGTAAGACGTTCGCCGTCCGCGCGCCGCACGAGCTGGAGCTCCGTATGGACGTCTTCAACCTGTTCGACGCGTTCAATGTCAGGCAAGTCAACAGCGTGTACGGTCGCGAGGTCGGCAACCCCGTTGCCACCTTCCTGACCCCCACCCTCGTGTGGGCTCCGCGACAGTTGCAGTTCGCGGCGCGTTACCGCTTCTGACAGGCACGCGACCGTGAGACTCGCGCTTCTGGCGGCGCTCGTCGGAATCGGCCTGGCCGCGCCACAGCCGGCGCCGCAACCGGCCGCGTCGACGCCGGCCGAGGACGCCCTCGCCGATCTTGTGCAAGGGTATCTGTGGCCGGCGTCGGATGCCAACGTCCGCGTGGCGGAAGACGCACTGAAGGCCGATGCCTCGCTCACAGACATGACGCGCGAGCGCTTCCACGATCTCGAGGAAGCGATGCGGCGCGGCAGGCGAAGCTACCCGCCGGCGCCGCCGCCCGCGGGCGGCCGATTCGCCGTCGAGATGCTCAGCGTGAAAGTGCCGGCGGGTCCTGACGTGCCGGTGCTGGTCCAATTACCGAGCCGCTACGACGCGCGCACCGAGTGGCCGCTGATGTTCGCGATGCACGGCGGGCCTCCGGGAACAGCCTCGCAAGCGCAGGCCGGCGCCGAGCGCATGCTGAAGGTATGGGCCACGGCCGCCGATGCGGCAGGTTGGGTCGTCGCCGCGCCGGCGTTGACGCCTTCGGTGACGGCCGGCGCCCGAACAGAGCAGAGGCTGCCGTACGAGGTTTTCCATCCAGAACAGGCGAAGGCGGTGATCGCCGCGCTGCGGGCTCACTATCGCATCGACTCCGATCGGATGGTGTCGACCGGCATCTCGCTCGGATCGAACTATTCGATCGCGTTCGCCACGTCGCATCCGGATTGGTTCTCGGCCATCGTGCCGGTCTCGACCGAAGGCGACTCGCGCGAGCTGCTGCTGCGGAACCTGAAGACCGTACCCGTGTACATCCTGGAGGGCACTCAGGACAAGAACATCCGGGCGATCAGCGGTCCACGGGCGCTGCGCGACATCCTGTCGTCGTTCGGATACGACCTCACCTACCGCGAGTTCGGCGATCGCGCCCACGAGGGCTTTCAGGAACACTATGACGACGTGCTGCGCTGGCTGGGCTCACGCCCGAGACAGGTGTACCCGCGCGAAGTGCTCCGCATGCCGAACGCGGCCATCACACCACTCGGCCGTCGCGTGCACTGGGTTGAAGCCGATACCCGCCAGGCGTTCGTCCGCGCTGCCGTGATATCGCCATCACGGATCGACATCACCGCCCGATGGGCCCGGACCGTGAAGCTGTACCTCCACGATCGACTCGTGAACCTCGACCAGCCGATCGACATCTCGGTGAACGGCGTCAAGTCGCCAATCGGCAAAGTGCCGCGTTCTGCAGCAACCGCGCTCGCGAACGCGCGAGCGCGCGGCGACGAGCGTCTGATCGACGCCGCAGAGGTCACCGTCACCGTCCCGACCACGAGCGACGCTGTCGCCATCGCACGGGGAGCGTATGAAGAGATGGCGCCGAAGCACGTCGAGGGCACGCTGTCGTTCTGGGAGATGTACGCCACGCGCGCCCTCGAAGAGCGTGTGCCGACCCTGGGCATCGAGGGAGTGGAGGAAGCGCTTCCCGCGCCCGTCAACGCCGCCGCTGAGCAGATCGCCGTGCGGCTGAAGCAGGTCGATCCCGCCGGACCGCTGGCCTCGGCAGGGCTGAAGAGCGGGGACCTGCTGATCGAGCTCGGTGGCGAGCCGTTCTTCAGAGATCGCGGCGGTGTGTCTGGGCTGCGTCACTGGGTCATTCGCGAGCTGCGCAGCGAGCCGGCTCCGTACGCCGTTGTCGTGTGGCGCGACGGCCGGCGTGTGGAGTCGGTCGCCCCTCTCAAGTTGGGGCCCTACGCCGAACCGAAACCAACCAACGGCCCTGACCTTGAGATTGTACGTTGGGCCTTGGCTGGTTCGCGTGTCTTTTGGCGCGCTCCGCTCGCCTGGACCGCTACCCGGACCCGCAGCGGCACAAACCCTCGTGAGTCACCGAATAACGGTCCAACCGCGCCACGATAACCAGCCATGCCCCTGCTGCGACATTTTCTCCTGACGTTTCTCGTCGCGCTGACTACTGTTCACGCGCAGCCTGCACGTGAACCGCACGCCTACGACGACTCGTTGTTCAAGGCGCTGCGCTGGCGCAGCATTGGACCCTACCGCGGCGGACGCGTCACGACCGTCGCCGGGGTGCCGGGTCAACCTCTCGTGTATTACATGGGAGCCACCGGCGGCGGCGTCTGGAAGACCGAAGATGGCGGTCTGTCGTGGAACCCGATGACCGACGACTTCGTGAAGACGGGCTCCGTCGGCGCCATCGCCGTGGCGCCTTCCGACCCGAACGTCATTTACCTGGGCATGGGCGAGGCCGATGTCCGCAGCAACTTCTCGCATGGCGACGGCGTGTACAAATCAGTTGACGCCGGCAGGACGTGGAAGCACATCGGTCTGGCGAGCTCGCGGCAGATCGGCAGGATCGCCATTCATCCGCACGACGCCGACGTCGCGTTCGTCGCGGCGCTCGGCTCTCCATTCAGCGCCAGCCGAGAGCGCGGTCTCTTTCGAACACGCGATGGTGGGGCTACGTGGGAGAACGTGAAGTTCGTGGACGACACCACTGGCGCGGTCGACGTGGTGATCGATCCCGTCAATCCTCGCGTCGTCTACGCGTCCTTCTGGCCGATGTACCGGCGGCCATGGGGGATCCATAGCGGTGGCGAGGGCAGCGGTCCGTACAAATCAGTGGACGGCGGAACCATCTGGACCGAGCTCTCGAACGGCCTGCCGACCGGGATGAAAGGCCGCATTGGGCTCGCGGTTTCTCCCACGCGTCACGACCGCGTGTGGGCAATCGTCGAAGCCAAGGACGGCGGCGTGTTTCGATCGGACAATGCCGGCGCAACGTGGCAGCGGATGAACGGGGACTCGAGCGTGCGGGAACGCGCGTGGTACTACAGCCACATCATCGCCGACCCGAAGGACGAAGACACCGTATACGTGCTGACGCTCGAGATCAACAAGTCGATCGATGGCGGCCGGACATTCCAGACGGTTCGCGCAGCCCATGTCGACAATCACAGCCTCTGGCTCGCGCCAGACGACCCGCAGCGGATGATCAACGGCAACGATGGGGGCGCTGCAGTCTCGCTGAACGGCGGTCGTAGCTGGACGACGCAGCTCAACCAGCCGACGGGGCAGTTCTATCACGTCATTACCGATAGCCAGTTCCCGTATCGGATCTACGGCGCGCAGCAGGACAGCACCACTGTCTCGATCGCGAGCCGCACGAGCGCCGGCGGTATCGGCACGGCAGACTGGTACGACGTCGGTGGCGGGGAGAGTGGCTACATCGCTCCTGATCCGCGCGACCCGAACATCGTCTACGCCGGCACCTACTACGGCGTCTTGACCCGCTACGATCACCGGCTGGGCGAGACACGCAACGTGTCGGTGTGGCCGGAAACGCCCGGCGGTCGCCCTGCGTCGGACGTCAAGTACCGCTTTCAGTGGACGTTCCCCATCGTCATCTCGCCCGTGGATCCGAGTGCGGTGTATGCGGCCGCCAATGTGCTGTTCAAGTCGGTTGACCAGGGACAGAGCTGGCAGGCGATCAGTCCCGATCTCACGCGCAACGACAAGACCAAGCAGGGTCACAACGGAGGGCCGCTGACCGGCGATAACAGCAGCGCCGACTACTACTGCACGATCTTTACCGTGGCACCCTCACGGCAGGAGAAGGACACGATCTGGACCGGGTCGGACGACGGCCTCGTTCACGTCACACGAGACGCGGGGAAGACTTGGAAGAATGTCACGCCGAAGCAGATGTTGGAATGGACGCGCGTGAACATCATCGAGGCCTCACCACATGCGCCAGGGACCGCCTATGTCGCGGCCACCAGGTATCAATCCGACGATTTCAAGCCGTACATCTACAAGACCACCGACTACGGCACGTCATGGACGGTGCTGGCACGCGGCATCCCGGATACTGCATTCGTCCGTGTCGTACGGGAAGATCCAGTGCGTCAGGGCCTGTTGTACGCCGGCACGGAGACCGGTGTGTATGTGTCGTTCGACGCAGGAGCGCGATGGCAGCCGCTGCAACTGAATCTCCCGTTCGTACCGATCACCGACCTCGCGGTGCAGGGGAGCGACCTGATTGCTTCGACGCAGGGACGATCGTTCTGGGTGCTGGACGATCTGAGCTCGCTTCGACAAATGAACGAGAGGGTGGCGACCGCCGCGGTCCACTTGTTCGAACCGCGCGACACCTATCGCGTGCGCACCGGCGGTTTCGGCGGGGGCACGGCGGGGGCAGCCGGTGGCAAACCGATTCGCACGTTCCGAAGTCGGGAAAACCCGGCGGGTGAGGGCCGGGAGGAGCGGCGGGCGTTCCTGGGACCGTCGGCGGCTCGCTTCGTCGTTCCGGCCGAGAGCGGGCTGAACCGTTTCGAGTGGGACATGCGGTATCCCGACGCCTCGCCGCAGCCTCCGGGCACGAACATGTTCGGCGCGAGCGTGCGAGGTCCCCTCGCGGTGCCAGGGAAATATCACGTGCGGCTGGTGGCCGCCGGGAAGACGCTTACTCAGCCGTTCGACATCGTGAAGGACCCGCGCACATCGACCACGCCGGAAGACTTCGACAGACAGTTCGCATTGCTCAAGCAGATCCACGATCGCGTGTCGGAGACGCATGACGCGATCGCGGACATCTTGGCCGTGCGCGCCGACCTCAAGGTGGTGCTGGCACGGGCCGCCGAGTCTCCTGCCGGCACGACCATCAGCAAGCAAGGAGCGGCGCTCGATGCGAGCCTCGCGTCCGTTCAGGACGAGCTCGTGCAAATGAACATCCGAGAGGGCAACGACGTCCTGACCTATCCGGCGAAACTGAACAACCTGATTGGAGCGCTTGCGCCCGTGGTCGCGGCCACCGATACCGCGCCGACCGCGCAATCGTACGAGGTGTTCAAAGACCTGTCGGCGCGTCTCGACCAGCAGCTCGCCAGGCTCGACGCACTCATGAGTGGCGAGCTCGCGGCGTTCAACAAGGCGGTCGACGATCACCACCTGATCGCTATTCCGAGGAGAATGCGCAACCGCGCACGCTGACGCTTGGCGCCGAACGTCCGAGCGCCCCGTGCTACAGTGACCCGAAAGTTGAACCTAAACGGCTGGTGAGAAAAGCCCGAGCCTCACGGCAGAAGGCAGAGGTACTTCAGGATCCGGCCCTCTTCATCAGCCTGCTCAAACGACTCGTGAGCGCTCATGTCCACGACCTCGCCTCCTGGTGCGGCGCCGCCGGCCGCTGACGTACCCTCGTTCCTCGACCCGGCGCTCGACCGGCTCGCGATCGACTCGGCAGATGATCCGGCCTCGCGCGACGAGATGCTGCGCTGGTATCGTGCGATGCGGCTGGCCCGAGCCTTCGAGCACAAGCTGTCGGCGCTCTACCGCCAGGGGAAGATCGTTGGCGCCGTCTACCTCGGCATGGGGCAGGAAGCGATCGCGACGGGGGTGGTGAGCCTGCTCCAATGCGACGACTATTTCTCGACGGTCGCACGCGGCCTGGCGGCGTGGTTCCTGCGCGGCGTCGAGCCGGTCGACGTCATGGCGCGCTGGTTCGGCCGCGACGTGCCTCCGTCGTACGGGCGCGAGCTGGGATTGTTCCTGGCCGATTTATCCGAGGCGGGCATCGCACCTTACCACAACGGCTCGATGGCATCGTGGATCCCTTCGGGGGCCGGGTTCGCGCTGGCGTTCAAGTACCGCAAGCAGCCGCGCGTCTACGCCGCCATGACGGGCGACGGCGCCACGAGCCCGGGCGATTTCTACGAGGGGCTGAACTTCGCGGCCATTCACAAGCTCCCCCTGGTGGTGATCATCGAGAACAACTGTTTCGCCTACTCGACGCCGACTTGCGCGCAGATGCCCGTGGCCAACGTGGCGGATCGGGCGCCGGCCTTCAACATTCCCGCGGAGATCGCCTTCGGCAACGACATCTTCGCGGTTCGTCGGGCGGCGCGTCGGGCGATCGACCATGCGCGCAGCGGGCGCGGGCCGTACATGGTCGAGTTCAAGACGTTTCGACAGCGCGGGCACGGCGAGCACGACGACATGGGATACGTGCCCAAGGACCTCCGCGACTTCTGGGAGCGCCGCGATCCGCTGCGTTTGTTTCACGAGTACCTGATCGGCCCCGGCGGCGTCAGCGCTGAGACCATCGCCCAGATCGACACCGAGTGTGCGACCCGCGTCGACGAAGCCGCCGACAAGGCGCAGTCCCTGCCGCACCCCGATCCCGCGTCCGTGACCTGGCGCCTCTTCGCGGAGGCGCACGAAACGCCCGAGGCGGTTCGCCGCAAAGGTGCCCGCTGACCGTGGCCCTCGTCACCTACCTGGATGCCATCTCCCACGCCCTGCGAGAGGAAATGCGGCGGGACCCGGATGTGTTGCTGCTCGGCGAGGACATCGCCGTCTTGTCGTGCAGCCGTCGACGCCGTACGACGCGAAGGGCCTGATGAAGGCGGCCATTCGCGACAACAATCCCGTGCTCTACTTCGAGCACAAGCACCTCTATCGGCGCATCCGCGAGGAGGTGCCGGACGAGGACTACATCGTGCCGATCGGCGTGGCCGACGTGAAGCGTGACGGTCGTGATCTCACCATCGTCACCTACGGCGCCATGGTGCACGACTGCCTGGCGGCCGCCGAGCGGCTATCGGGAGATGGTGCAGAGTGCGAGGTCGTCGACCTGCGAAGCCTGTGTCCGCTGGATCGTGAGACGTTCCTGACCAGCGTGCGGAAGACGTCGCGGGCGCTGGTCGTGCACGAGGCTCATCTGACGAGCGGCTTCGGTGGGGAAGTTGCCGCCATCATCGCCGAACAGGCATTCGACGTCCTCGATGCGCCGGTCACACGTGTCGCCAGCCTCGACGTGCCGGTGCCCTTCAGCGCTGCGCTCGAGGATGCGGTGCTGCCGAACGCGCAAAAGATCTACGATGCGGCCGTCAGCGTACTGGAGTACTGAACGCGAACATGGCGGCCGTCGCCCTCGTCAAAGTCGTGATGCCCCAGATGGGGGAGTCGCTCACCGAAGGCACGCTCGTCCGCTGGTTGAAGGCGCCCGGTGACGCGGTGGCGCGCGACGAGGCGCTGTTCGAGATCTCGACCGACAAGGTCGACACCGACGTCCCCGCGCCCACCGGCGGAGTTCTGAAACAGATTTTGGTCGAGGAGGGGCAGACCGTCGCGGTCGGCGAACCGGTGGCGCTGCTGGAGTCTGCAGATGCCACGGCGCAGGCACCGCCTCCGCCGGCGGTGGACCCGCACGCGCTCGACGAACAGAGCTCGCCACCGCGGTCGGAGAAGAAGACCGAAGAGCCCGGCGGGCACTTCACGTCGAGCCATGCACCACAGGTGGTGTCGTTCCGCCGCGGCCTCACGGTGCCTACCGACACGCGCGCCACGCCACGTTCGTTCAGTCCGGCGGTGCTCGAGACGGCTCGGCGGGGCGGGATGAGTCTGCCAACGCTGACCGCGCTTTCCGGCTCGGGGCGAGGCGGCCGAATCACGAAAGCCGATGTCGAACGGTTCCTGGCGGGTCGGGCCAGCGCCGCGCCGGTACCCGCAGACGTGCCCGCCCAGAAGAGCACGCCGCCGATCGCGGCCGACGTACCGGCGGAGTACCTCTATCGCCCGGGACCCGACGATCGGCGCATGCCCATGTCACCGGTCCGACGGAAGATCGCGCGCCACATGACCTGGTCGGCGCGCATCAGCCCGCAGGCGACTGCCGAGACCGAAATTGACATGAGCCGCGCGCAGCGACGACTGGACGAATGGCGCCAGAATCCCGCTCGCGATCAGGACGCGCCGCTCACCTACACGGTGCTCGCCGCGCTCGCGGCAGTGAAGGCGCTGGCCGATTTTCCCGTGCTGAATAGCTCGGTCCTCGGGGATGATCTCGTTCTGAAGCCGAACATCAACCTGGGCATCGCCGTCGCGCTGCCCGACACCGACGAGCTGATCGTGCCTGTGGTTCACGGGGCCGACGAACTATCGGCCGAAGGGATGGCGCGGGCCATTCACGACCTCGCGTCGCGCGCGCGCGGTGGCGCGCTGCGGAACGCGGACGTGCAGGGCGGAACCTTCACGCTGACCAATCCAGGCATCTTCGGCGGCCTGCGAGGCACACCGATTCTAAACCAGCCGCAGGTGGCGATCCTCGGTCTTGGTGCGATCACGCCCCGACCCGTGGCGATCAACGATGCCCTCGCCATCCGGCCGATGATGAACGTCTCGATGACGTTCGATCACCGTGCCACGGACGGCATGGTGGCATTTCGCTACCTCGCGCGATTGCGGCAACTGCTCGAAGAGGGATGACGCGTTGAATTCTGTCGGCAGGCGGCAGGCGGCAGGCGGCAGGCGGCAGTCGGGACACGGCATACGGTTCACGGCAAATGGCAAGCGGCAAGCCGGCAGTCGGAGACGGCAGACGGCAGACGGCAGACGGAGGGTGGCAGACGTTAGAAGTTCTAAGCGCAAGCTCCAAGCCCCAAGCCCCAAGCCGAACGGAGAAGCCTGAGGCCAGAACCAACACTTTGCACTCTGCACTCTGCTGGCGACGCCGTCGGCGCGGAGGAGTACATGCGACAGGTAGCATTCGCGTTATTGCCAGGACTGCTGACCGCGATGGTTGTCGGCGGGTGCGGCGGCGGGCCCACAGCTCCGCCGCCACCACCTGCCGCTGCGGCGGCGGCGCCCGTCGATCTGGAGGGTCTGGCCGAGGCCATTGCCACCGGGACCGCGCAGGTCGTGGATCTGGCGCAACCGCTCAACGAGCGCACGCCCGTCATCCAGTTGCCCCCGCCGTTTGCCAATACGCCAGGGTACAAGCGTCAGCTGATTTCAGAGTTCGATGAAAAGGGTCCGGGTTGGTACTGGAGCTCGTTCTCGGTGGGCGAGCACGTAGGCACGCACTTCGATGCGCCGTGTCACTGGGTGACGGGTAAGGGGAAGGCGTGCGTGGATGGCATCGACGCGCGCCAGTTCGTGGGACCGGCCGTGGTCCTCGACGTGACGAGCGAAGTCGCCAAGAATCCCGATTTCATCGTCACCCGCGCGGCTATCGAAGCGTGGGAGAAAAGCAACGGGCGGATTCCGGCCCGGGCCTGGGTCCTGCTGCGATCGGGCTGGGCCTCGCGCGCGAGCGATACCAAGGCGTTCTTCAACGTCGGCGCCGACAAGCTGCCGCATTACCCCGGGTTCGGACAGGAGTCGGCAGAGTTCCTGACCAAGGAGCGGGACATTCTCGGCGTGGGCACCGAGGCGGTCGGAACCGACGCGGGCATCGGCGCGAGTTCGTCGTCTGGCGTCGTTGCCGCGCGATCGACTAATCCGGTAGCTCACTTGAGATGGGTACGTAGGGCGGGCCTTCACGGCCCGCTTTCTGCGCACCGTAAAGATGCGCCCTACATCACATCAAGTGAGCTCCGGGCTTAATACCTCTTACGTCTATTCGTCTCTCTCGCGGTCGTCGTCGCACCGGCGGTCGGCCCCTCTACTGTGGCCACGATCCGGGCCGCACAGCGGCGGCGCAGTGCTCGGCGCGACATGGCCATTACCGTCGGCGTTGGCGTAGCGCTCGAACGCGTAGGCCATGCCGACGAGCTTGGCGTCGTCCCACGCCCGACCCAGAAGCTGAATGTCGATCGGCTCTCCGTGATTGTTGTATCCAGCGGGGAAGACGACCGTCGGCAGGCCGTTCCCGGCACTCGGCGTGTCGCGGCGACCGAAGGCGGCCTTGCTGCCGCCTCCGTCGTTGAGGCTGATGTCGCTCAACAGCCCGGGATAGACGACGGCGTCGACGCCCATGTGGTCGACGCCAGCGGTATCCATCCACTCCTTCGCCGTCTGCTGGCGTCCCAGCCGATAGTCTCGAAAGGCTTGGATCTCGGCCGCCGTCAACCGCGGTGCCGGCGCCTCAGAGCAGGTGCTCGCCTCAGCCCGGACGTAGAGGACCTTCCTTTGCGAACAGTTCACGTCGACCGCGGTGAAGATCGGGAAGCCCTGTGTCTGCAGCTCGGGATGGGTGTCGATGTACTGCATCCAACCCTCCGAGCGGATGTCGCCGGGCGGCGCGGGCGGCGCAGGCGGCGTGTCGGTGCCACCCACGGTCACGCCCATTTCGACAATCGTCGCGCCGGCCTCCACGAAGTACTGCAGCGCCGCCTTCGAGGCGTCAGTCGTGCCCGTCGTCCCGAACGGATCGACCCACACCGAGGGAATGTAGCCGATCCGCTTGCCCCGCAACGCGTGGATGTCCAGCACGGTGCGCCAGTCCGAGGGGATGCGTGAGTCGGCCGGCGCCGTGGCTGGGTCTTCGGGATCCGTGCCCGCCACGACGTTGAGCATGTCGGCCAGATCCGGGACCGAGCGCGTCATGGCACCGCCGAAGTCGGTCAGCCATACCAGCGGCATGATCCCGGTGCCGCTCTCCAGGCCATCGGTGCCGCGCAGCGTCACGAGGCTCGCCCCGCTCGCCGGGGCGTACAGCGAATCGCCGGTCTGCGATCCGAGCGCCCCCGCAGCCAGGCTCGCCGCCACAGCGCTGGCCGAGCCGCCACTGGAGGCGAGCGGCGACTTCGACGGGTTGAACACGTTCCACACCTGTCCCCACGCGTCATTGGAGTAGTGGCCGCTCGTGGCGTACTCCTCCAGTGCCGTCTTGCCGATCAGAACCGCGCCGGCCTCGCGCAGCCTGGCGACCTGGAAGGCATCTCGGGCCGGCAGGAATCCCTCGAACGTGAAGCTGCCGTTGGTGGTCCGCATGTCCTTGGTGTCGTAATTGTTCTTGATCGCGATCGGTATGCCCAATAGCGGTCCCTTCCTGCCCGCGCGACGAGCGGCATCAGCGGCCCTGGCCTGGGCCATCGCGTCGCGTGCGACGTACTCGAACGAGCGGAATCCGAACTGTCCCTGGTCGTAGACCGCGATCCGGTCGAGGTACGCTTGCGTAATCTCCTGCGAGGTGGTGACGCCGCGCTCCATGTCCCGGCGCAGTCGGCCGATCGTCTTCTCGATCACGTTGTAAGGCGAGGTGGTCTTCGGCTCCACGGCGTTCGGCACCGGCGCCTGCGAAACCACCGCGCCTCGCGTCGCGCAGACGTCGTAGCTGAAGCCGCTGATCGTCATCGCCGCGATGTTGAAGTTGTCGATCGAGCAGATCTCTGCCGTCGTCAGGTCGCTGATCTCCGGGGCACCGGCGAGGCTGCTCGCGGTAGCTTCCACCGCCGCGCGCACGCCGTCGGACGTGCCCGCTGTGACGAGCGGGCCGAGGACCACGAAGTGCAAGAGCGACTTGGTCTTGCCAGGGGGCAGCCTGAGCGTGTTCACGTAGGCCTGGAAGTTTCCTTCGTGGCCGGAGTAGACGAGCGGGTTGTCGAAGGTGTCAAAGAGCCAGTTGCCCGCGAAGGTCATCGCCCCGCCAAAGGGGCTCGTGGGCGTCGTGGGCGTCCCGAGCACCGTCACCTGCGGGCCGCCGACCGGCGTGTCGCCCGCGAGCGGCGTGGCGACCTCGACCCACGAGTCGGCGGCGGTGACCAGCGCGTCGCCGCTGGATGTTTTGACCAGCGTGCTCGAGTTGGGGCCGGCTGCCCCCATCCCAGACTGGCCGCCAAAGGCGACCTCGATCGTCAAGGGTCTATCCGTGGTGTTGGTAAAGCTGTCGAGCCAGCGCCCCCAGTTCGCGCTGCGGTTGACGTACACCGAACGCGAGATGGTAACGCCACCCAGGCCGACGGACTGCGTGGTCTCGAAGCGATCGACCCCATCGAAGAGCAGACCAAAGCCGCGCATCAGCTCCCCATTGAAGCGTGGAGCCCGCTTCGTCTGAACGAAGACCTTGATGCCGCCGAAGCCATTGATCGCGGTGCTGAAGGCCCCGCTTTGTCCCCCCGGCGCGATCTGCGTGGCGCGTATGCTCCCGGTGTCGACGTTCGGTGAGTCGGCGTCCTGGATGCCCCAGTACGTGCCGTTGGCGTCGACGACGTAGTTGAAAGCCGAGACCGATCCGGCCAGCGCTAGACAGAGGAGCGAGAGGGCAACAAGGAAGATGGGCGTCCGCGCCCGGCGATGCGACAGCCTCGAGGTCGGTTCCCTGCGGAACCGCATGCGGATTTGCGCTGTGAGATAGGGGCGCGGTTCGAGGATTTTCTTCGAAGATCCGGGTCGGTCCATGGCCTCCTCCTTGCGTGAGACGGTAGCAGGCTGGTGAAAAAGCCAGAGCCTGAAGTCAGAAGGCAAAAGTCAGAAATCAGAACCGAAAAGCACGGCGACGGATAGTCGGCCCGTAGGGACCGCCGTGTCAAGGGTATTGTCAGACAGAGCTCCGGTCCCGTTCGGCCGATCGCCATCGTCCAGGCAATGGCCCTCCTCGAGTGAAAGTACGGCACGACGAGTCGTGCTCGGACGGGCCTCGGCGGGCACCCGCAGCGCGTGTGATAATGCCACCGGTCATCACACGTTCCTTCCATGCCGGAGGGCAGCCATGCACTCGTCTTCGCCACCGTCGCGACGGCACTTCATCTCCGCGGCCGCTGTGGGGTCGGCCACCGTCTGGATCCCGTCGGCGGTTCGCGGCTACACGAGCGCGGAGATGCGCACACTGGCGGAACACGGGGCCTCGACGGGCGTGTCGAAATGGGAGCTCGATACACCGGCCCTGTGCGTCGATCTCGACAGAATGGAGCAGAACCTCACCGTCATGCGAAGCAAGTTGGCGACGACGAGGATCGCCAGCCGACCACACGCCAAGACGCACAAATGTCCGGCCATCGCCAAGCTCCAGCTCGCAGGCGGATCGATCGGCATCTGCACGGCAAAGGTGAGCGAAGCCGAGGTATTTGCGGCCCACGGCATCGACCGGATCCTGATGACGACCTCGAACGTCACGCCGGCGAAGATCCGGCGGGCCATGGCCATCCGCACGAAGACCCCGCAGTTCGTGCAGGCAGTCGACCATCCCCAGAACGCTCGGGACCTGTCCGACGCCGCGCGCGAGGCCGGCGTCGTCGCGGCGGTGGTGATCGACGTGGCCGTCGGCACACGGACCGGTGTGCCCGCCGGCGATCGGGCGCTGGCTCTGGCGCAGCTTGTCGATACGCTCCCGCAC
>JAIVJN010000472.1 GCA_020200025.1 Acidobacteriota bacterium
CGGCCGACCAGCCCACCCGAACTCTCACCGACAAGTGAGTTCCGGTATTACCGCGACTCGGGGCCCGGAGAGGGCGCCGATCTTCGAGCGACTGGACCTGGGCTTCGCTAATCTCGACGAGCCCGACGACCCACGGCGGAGTCGGCAAGCGGCAGCCGGCAAGCGGCAGGCGGAAAGACGGCTTGCGACGAATGGCACATATCCTCGAACACCTACCGGTCGGCGAGAACGTCGGCCTTGCGTTCTCGGGCGGCCTCGATACCAGTGCCGCGCTGCACTGGATGCGGCAGCGCGGGGCGGTGCCCTACGCCTACACCGCGAATCTCGGTCAACCCGATGAAGTCGACTACGAGGCGATCCCACGCCGCGCGCTGGAATACGGCGCCGAGCAGGCGCGGCTGATTGAATGCCGTCCCCAACTCGTCGCCGAAGGGCTCGCGGCGCTTCAATGCGGCGCCTTCCACATCTCGACGGCTGGCTTGACGTACTTCAACACCACCCCCATCGGCCGGGCCGTCACCGGCACCATGCTCGTCGCTGCCATGCGCGACGACGCTGTGCACATCTGGGGCGACGGCAGCACGTTCAAGGGCAACGACATCGAGCGCTTCTACCGCTACGGCCTGATCGCGAATCCCGCCCTGCGGATTTACAAGCCCTGGCTCGATCAGCAGTTCATCGACGAGCTCGGCGGACGCAAAGAGATGTCGGAATACATGATGCGCGCCGGCTTCGAGTACAAGATGAGCGTCGAGAAGGCGTACTCGACCGACTCGAACATCCTCGGCGCGACGCACGAGGCAAAAGATCTCGAACAGCTCGATAAAGGCATCGCTATCGTCGAGCCGATCATGGGCGTCGCCGCCTGGCGGGCCGACGTTGCCGTCAAGCCCGAAGTTGTCTCCGTGCGGTTCGACGAAGGTCAGCCGGTTGCGCTGAACGGCATGTCGTACGCGGATCCGGTGGCGATGCTGACCGAGGCCAATGCGATCGGCGGCCGCCATGGCCTGGGGATGTCCGATCAGATCGAGAACCGCATCATCGAGGCCAAGAGTCGGGGCATCTACGAAGCGCCCGGATTGGCGCTGCTCTTCATCGCCTACGAACGGCTGATCACGGGCATCCACAACGAGGACACCATCGAGCAGTACCGCAACAACGGCCGGCGCCTTGGCCGGCTGCTCTATCAGGGCCGCTGGTTCGATCCGCAGTCGATGATGTTGCGGGAGACGGCGCAGCGCTGGATCGCGCGCGCCGTGACCGGCGAAGTCACGATCGAGCTACGGCGGGGCAACGACTACTCGATGCTCGACACCACGAGCCCCAACCTCACCTACACGCCCGAACGGCTCACCATGGAGAAAGGCGACTCGATCTTCTCGCCGCGAGATCGCATCGGGCAGTTGACGATGCGCAACCTGGACATCATGGATACGCGCGAAAAGTTGGCCGTCTATACCCGGGCTGGCCTCCTGGCGCACACGAGCGCTGGCGGGGTGCCGCTCCTTGCCCCCGGAGACAAAGGACACGACACGGACTCGACGACAGACACGAGAGTGACGGGGAAAAAAGGCGATAAGGGGAGAATGTAGTGGCGGGAAGGGTAAGGCCAAGCCTCGCCCCTACAGCGGCTTCCGTTCGCTCTTCGGATGATCCGGCTGGTCGTGCTCGACGTCGGGGCTTTCTTCGCCAACACGGCTCACAATGTCCGGCGCTTGCTCATCGCCGTCGTTGGCCGTCCCGATGTTCTCCGCGTCCTGACCTGGATGCTCTTTTTGTGGTTCGTCAGTGCCCTCGTTGCGGTCTTTGGGTTCCATGCTGTCTCCTGCGAACTCGGGCGAGCAATCCGCGCGCCAACTCCGGCGGCGGAGACCACCTCTCCGCCGCCGACGCGGTGGGCAAATCGCCAATCAATGCGGCGTCAGCACCACCTTCAAGCACTCGTTTTCCTTGTTGAGAAACATCTCATAGCCCACGGCGGCCTCCGACAAGCTCATTCGATGCGAGATGATGAAGCTGGGATCGATCTCGCCGTTCTGAATGCGCTCGAGGAGCGGTTTCATGTAGCGCTGGACGTGCGTCTGGCCTGAGCGAATCGTCAACGCTCGATTGACGATGGCCCCCATGGGGAACTTGTCGATGAAGCCGCCGTACACGCCGGCGACTGACACCGTTCCGCCGCTGCGGCACGCCATGATCGCCTGTCGCAACGCCACCGGCCGGTCCGTCTCGAGCATCGTCGCCTGCTTGATGCGATGGCGATGACGCGTTCGGCCCCGAGGAGATAGGCGCTCTTGATGGCGAACTGGCCCACCGGACCGCAGCCCCAGACCGCGACGATGTCGCCCGGCGTGATGCCGCACTGCTCGGCCGCCATGTAGCCGGTGGGAAAGATGTCCGACAGAAAGAGCACTTGGTCGTCGGAAAGATTCTCGGGCACTTTGATCGGCCCGACGTCGGCGAATGGCACGCGCGCGTACTCGGCCTGCCCGCCGGCAAAGCCGCCAAGCATGTGCGAGTAGCCGAAGATCCCTGCAGGCGAATAGCCCCACAGCTTCTCGGCCATCCACGCATTCGGATTCGAGTTTTCACACAGGGAGTACAACTGGCGCTCACACTGCAGGCAACGACCGCACGCAATCGGGAAGGGCACCACCACCCGGTCGCCGACAACCAGATTGTTGACGCCGTGTCCAACCTCCACGATCTCGCCCATGAACTCGTGTCCGAGCACGTCGCCCTTCTTCATGGAGGGGATCAGCCCGTTGTAGAGGTGGAGATCGGACCCGCAGATCGCCGTGCTCGTGATGCGCACGATCGCGTCTCGAGCATTGAGAATCTTTGGGTCGGGAACGTCTTCGACCTCCACGCTCTGCTTACCCATCCAACACGTCGCCTTCATGGTCGGCCTCCTTGATACGCGAGCACCTCTTCAGGTGTTTCCGCCGGTTGCGCGGGACGCCACAACGCCGGCCCATCAGACAGCGGGATCTCACCGAGCTCGAGCAACTGCTTCAATCGACGCAGATCGTCGGCCATCTGCTGCGCGGGCTCTTCGCCGAACAGCCACGCGATGCCCTTGCCCAACCTGCCGGCGGGCGGCTGATACTGCAGGTCGACGTGCAACTCGGTGCCGTCGCCGCGAGGCGCCGGCCGGAAGCGAACGGTCCCGCTGTTTTCGACATCCGAGCCGGGGAGCGATCGCCACGCGATGAGCTCGGAAGCACGATCGTCGACGATTTCGGCGTCCCACTCGACGTGCAGGCCGGCGGGCCCGCGCGTCTTCCAGTGCGAGCGTGCTTGGTCGATGATGCGTACGGACTCCAGGTGCCGCATGAATCGGGGTAGGTTCTCGAGCTGCTTCCAGAACTCGTAGACTTCGTTGACGGGTCTTCTGATCGTGATGGCCTTGCGGACGGTAACGCGGCGGTTTTGCTCGACGCGAGCGCGCCTCTCCGGCCGACTGAGCTGCTGCGCACAGAGCACGTCGAGGGCGGTCACACCCAGCACAGCGGCGGTGGCGGCTGCCACACGCCGACGGCGTGGGTTGGTGGAGTCGAACGCCGAGCCGAGACACGCCAGGTCGAGGACATCGCCCCCCACCCGGGACCACAACCAGGTCGATCGCTGCGGTTGCGCGAGGATGGCCATGCCGTTGCCGAGCTCGCGCATCCCGAAGGAGCGGATGAGCGTCAGGTTCCGCGGATCCTCGCGCACACCGATCAGTCTCGCGACGGGGCGGGGCGCCGCCAGCTCTGCCAGACCCAGGCCGATGCTGAACCAACCGAGTCCGACAGCTAAGGTTTCAACGTTGCGATAGTCACGCGCGGATGCATCGTTCATCAACTCCTCCGCCGCACGCGAGAGCCGAGGACGTCCCGGAATGCGCGTGCGCCCTGACGCAATTGCAATCACCCCACCGGACTGTCATTTCCTTCTCGTGCGCGTGACCGAGCTCCGACGAAGCGTCTCCGAATTGACTCTGGTCGCGGCGAGGGTCAGCGATCGAAGCGCTCACCCAGCCAGTGACCCCGCTGAAGTGTGTTGCTTGGATACGCTGTGGCAACGTTCGCGTCGAACACCCGACAGTGCTACCGCCGGGTTGGGCGTTTCAAGCACCGGCGCTGGCCTTGGCGTCGGCCCATTGGCCCATCAGGATCCACGATGAAGAACACGTTCGCTATCGAGGTCCGAAGATGCTCGTCAGCCGACCGGCTCACCTGGTGACTCGGCCAGTGGAAAATCCAACGTGTACGTTACTTGCTTCGAACCGTCGCCTGCGATTGCGAAG
>JAIVJN010000242.1 GCA_020200025.1 Acidobacteriota bacterium
CCGCTACCTCAGCCGAGTCGTGCGCGCCTTCATAGTAGAAATGTAGCGTGGATGTAAACGCGATTTGCGGCAGCGCTGCACCTTGGGCCATTCGGACCGTCAAGCGGGGCTAGCACAATGACGAGAACTCGGGCCGCGCTGTTGGCAGGATTCGTAGCCATTTCGGTGAACACTATCGTACTAAAAGCCGCCGAACCTCTGGGCTTTCTGGCAGAGAGTGGGGGTCTACTGAGACTGCACGTTCTCTATCTGAGTCCGCTTTTTCAAAGCCTCGGTATCAGCCAATGGTGGGCAGCCGTCAGTTTACCTCCTCCGTCATCCCTTTCGTTTTGGCTCGCCTTCCATTACCTCACTGGGTTTGTGATGGTCTTCCTGTATTCAGCTCTGTTTGAACGAGTACTGCCGGGCCGAGGACTCATCAAAGGCAGTCTGTTTTCCCTGCTCCCCTGGCTCGTGAACGGCCTCGTGGTTCTGCCCTTGCTTGGGCAGGGAGTTCTTGGATATCAACGACTCGCCTTTTCGGGCATGGCCTATTTTTTTGTGGCGAACTGGTCATTCGGTGCCGTATTAGGTGTGCTCTATGAGAAGTTCCGAAGTGACGCTCGTCCGAACACCGCCGGCCCAGCCGTGCAACCTACGGGTGACAACCATTGATCTCGCGGTTCAAGAACCCCGCAAAGCTCTCGTGCTGTGCAGAGTAGGAAGCTGTTGGACTCGAATCGCATCGACGACCCGCAACCTTCTGTCGTTACGAGGATTAGCCGCGCGCTGCGAAATTTGCGTTGCACCCCTTGCGAAATCAGGCCGTAAAAATCGAACGCGCAACTCGTTGGCTTAATGAGAGTTGTGGACAGCCGGCGCTATCAAATTTCTTTGGCTGGGTGTCAGGGACGGAATTCGCAACTACCTGATTTCCGCGGCATGAAGGCCGACAGCATCAAAGTCGCGGTCGGTGAACAGGTTGGCGGTCGATCAATCTGGTCCGGAGTCGGCTGTTGTCCGAAGTTTGCATACAGATTCGGACATGAATTTCAGGCGATCGGTACTCCACTTAGCCGTCATCCGGCACGCGGCTTCACGACGATCTCCACGTCGCTCCCGAGTACCAAGCACGGCCTCAGAATCTGACTCGACGTGCGGCGAATGGTCTGTACGGTCGCCGGCGCTGGATTGAGACCGGCGGCCATGGAGCGAGCCAGCAGGAGGAGATCCCTGCGCGAGGTTGTGAACATCCAACGTGGGATCTCCTTCACCTCAGACCTCCAGGAGATCGCGGCCGACGATGACGGTTCCTCGAAAATGTCGCGACGCCGCTTCGCGCCAGGTCGCGTCGGTTACCTCTGGATCGTCGGGCGGCACGAAATGCGACAGGACCAAGGTTTTGACGCCCGCCTGTTGTGCCACGCGACCCGCATCTTCGGCCGAAGTCTGATGCGCCAGGATGCTCGCCTTGAGTGCCGCTGCGTTCGGCACTCGAGCGGCGAGCCGATCGATCGCGGGTGGGTACATCACTGCATGTACGAGGACGTCGGCGCCGGCGGCGAGCTTCACGAGGTTCTGCGACGGCGCTGTATCGCCAGAGATCACGAGGGAGCGATCGCGTGCGTCGAACCGGTAGGCGAACGCCGGGGCCACAGGCGGGTGGTCGACCAGCGCGGCGGTGACCTTCACGGTCTCGTCAGACATCACCGTGCCGCCCACGCGAAGCTCGTGGACGTGCACGAGGGGTGCGAGCGGCGGCCGGCCTTCGTTCGCGACGCGTACGTCCACGTCGGACGCATTCATCTCGAAAAAGAGTTGCGTCATCCGTGCGAGTGGGGGCGGTCCCCAGGTATCGACGCGCGAGTTCAAGCCGGCGGCCCACGCGAGCAGGATTAGGTTGCCGTAGTCGGCGGTATGGTCCGAATGCTGGTGCGTGATGAAGATGTGGCGCAGTGACGGCAGGGGCACGCCGGCAAAGACCAATTGTCTGGCCACACCATCCCCGCAATCAATCACGTATGCGACGCCGTTGCTCACGATCACCTGCGCCGAGCCGGAACTGGCCCTTCTCGGACGCGGGCCGCCGCCCGTTCCCAGGAGAATCAGCTTCGTACCACCTTGGCGCGCGGCCAGCCGCATGCTGACCGAAAGCGCAACGGCGCTAGCCAGGAAGCTGCGTCGACTGATCAACGGCAGATGCGCCTTCATGAATCGCGGTGATGGTAATCGCTGGAGGCATGTGCGGTCCTGGGACAT
>JAIVJN010000473.1 GCA_020200025.1 Acidobacteriota bacterium
GTATCGATGGTGTGAATTCAGGAAGGCTAGCGGCGGCATCAGGTGCTTCTGCAGCAACGCCGGCAGCCTATGCCAGGGAAATTCGGGGCGAAAGGTCAGCGGCCGCGCCTGTAGCGATCGACGATGCGAAGGGCCTGGTCGATGAGCGCCCACTCTGAATCGGTCGGGCCAATCGGGTGGTCGGTCTCGACCAAAGCCGGCTGCACTAAGTGCGCCACCTCGACCGATAACTCGGTGGCCACCGCGGCCAGCAAGTCGATGGTCGCGTTTGCTTCCCCACGTTCGACCAACCCCAGATGCTGCGGAGCGATCCCGGCCAGCTCTGCAAGACGTTCTTGGGTGAGTGCACGCAACTCTCTGAGTTCCCTCATTCTCGCGCCGATGCGCTCCTTGACGGCCCGATTGTCTCGCATGCCGCCCAGAACTATTCGGCACGAAACCGCCTCGCACCACAATCTATACGTGTTTTTTGTGGCGATGAAATCACACGTATAGATTGTGGCAATCGGCCCGAAGATCGATTACACGTGGCGAACGGTCACTCATGGTCCCGCACGGCGGTCCGTCTGGCAGTCCCTCACTGCAATCACGCGACACCTCGTCGGCGCGAGCTCTGGAACGAGCGAAGAACGGAGAGGTGCGCGCGATAGATGATTTACTCGCTCGCTGCCTTCCTCAGCTCCGTCGATGGGCCCATGGTCGGCTTCCGCGCTGGACGCGAGCCATGGCCGACACCTCTGACATCGTCCAAGACGCCGTCCTTCACACTCTCCGCAAGCTTCCGACACTCGACCTTCGCGGCCGGCGCGCACTGGCCGCATACCTCCGCCAAGCGGTGCAGAATCGCATCCGCGACGAGCATCGGCGATTCGTTCGACGCGGCACTCACGAAGAGGTGTCGGCGGAGCGAGTCGACTTGGCGCCGTCACCGCTCGACCGGGTGATCACGGCCGAAACAACACGACGCTATCGCGCCGGACTGGCGCGTCTCAGCCCTGAAGACTGCGAGCTGATCGTCGGGCATGTCGAGCTCGACTACTCGCACGAACAGCTCGGTTGCATGAGCGGCCGATCCGCCAACGCGGCGCGCATGGCGTTGCGGCGCGCCATCGGGAAGCTTGCGCAACACATGCGCGATGGCTGAGACCCGTCGCTTGTTGTGGCAGGTCACCGATGCTCTGGTCGACCGCACACCGATCGACTGGGTGACCCTCCTCCGCCGCGTCGGTAGCTCGCCGAACCGGGCCGTCTTCGAGAATTTGTTCCTCCTCGATTCGATGCGCCAGGCGCCGCGATCCCTCTCACGTGCACGGGGGGCACATCCGACATTCGTCTTTCTGGCGCGTCTCTGCGTGGCGCTCTCTGCCGCTCAAGCGGCGTGTAGCTTGCTCGTCTTGGGAGCCGCGTGGGTCAGCGGTCAAGGGCTCGCGAATCGAACGCCTCAAGTTTTTCTTGCCGTGGCGTTCGGCGCCGCTTGTTTTCTGTTGTCCGTGGTCAGATCCCGCGACGCGCGTCGCCTGTTCCTCCTCGCGACGTTTGCGACGGCTGGCAGTGACTTCGCCCGCTCTTCATTGACAGGCCTTCCAGAAGAATGGATCGCACCAGTCGATCTCATCGTGCGCGGGGTCTTCCTCGAGGCGTTCACGCCGGCCTGTCTCTGGCAATTCGCATTGGACTTTCCTCGGGTGCGCCGATTCACGTCCTTTGACGTGCTCGCCAGATGCGCGGCGGTTGTCGCCTGGCTCCTCGCAGGCTTGCTCTTCGGAGTCAATCTCGTGGACGCCCACCATGCGATCGATGAGCCACCATTCGTGTGGCTGTTGCGTGATCATCCAGGCCATGCTTTCTGGCATCTCTTTACCTTTTCGCTGGCCGCGCCGATCGTCGTGATCTGTTCCCGCTCGTGTCGGGCGCCCGCGGCGGAACGGCAGAGGGTCATGCGGTTCGGCGTGGCCGTTGCGGCGGGTACCGCTCCGTTTCTCTTGCTCAGCCTCGTTCGACTGGTTTCTCCGACCGTTCACCACTGGTTCGTCTCGGCCACACCCTCGGATCGCGCGTGGCTCGAGCTCTTGATCGTCGCGGCGCTCGCCGCGACGCCCATCCTCTGCTCTGCGGCGGTGATACTCGACCGGCCCCTCGAGATCGAATCGTCCCTCCAGCGCACCGGGAGACACGCGCTGGCCATTGGCTCGGCCATGGTCGTCGTGGCTGCACCGGTCATCATGCTGCTC
>JAIVJN010000049.1:0-10413 GCA_020200025.1 Acidobacteriota bacterium
ACTGAGAACTTCGCCGATCGGAGCGAGCTCGGCACCGAGGAATGCTTCGGGGTCATCGACGAGATCGCCGCTTTCGCGCCTGAATGCCTCACGATCCTGACGGGCGGCGAGCCACTCTTGCGGCGCGACATCCTCGAGATCGTCCGGCGCGCGGCGGAGCGTGAACTTTGGGTCGTCGTCGGCACCAACGGCGTGCGCATCACGGAGAACGTTGCGCGGCGGCTGGCGGAGGCCGGAGCGCGGGGACTGTCCATTTCCCTCGATGCTCTCGATCCCGATCGTCACGACGGCTTCAGGAAGGTGCGTGGCGCCTGGCGGAACACGGTGGAGGGCGCGGAGATCCTGAACAGGACCGGGCTCCCCTTCATCGTGCAGACGACCGCGGGCTCGCACAATCTCGGCGAGCTCGACGCGATCGCCGACTTCGCGCACGATCGCCTCGCCGCCAAGGTCTGGAATCTTTACTTCCTGGTGCCCACGGGGCGCGGGCAGTTCGTCTCGGACATCACGCCTGCCCAGTACGACGAGGTTCTCGCCTCGCTCTACCGGATACAGCGGAAGTACGACCGCCGGATGCTCGTGAACGCGAAGTGCGCTCCGCATTACATCAAGACCGTTCTGGAGAACGCCCAACGTCGCGCGGAGGAAGGGGAACAGGCTTCGGCGCGGCGAGCTGAATCGGAGGACACGCCGATCGAAGTCGCTCCAGGCGCGCCATCGTCATCCGGCTTGCCCGCCGAAGCCTTGGCGAAGGAGGGGCCGTCCCCGATCAGGACCTACTCCGGAGGGGCAGGCGGCTGCCCGGCCGGGACGCACTACATGGGGATACGGCCGAACGGGGATGTCACCCCTTGCCCCTACCTTCCGGTCTTCGCGGGGACTCTTCGCAACTCGAGTCTCGCGGAGCTCTGGACCTCCTCGGGACTGTTCAACGACATTCGCCGCCGCGCGTCACTCGGCGGGAGATGCGGGGAATGCGAGATGAACGGCCACTGCGGGGGCTGCCGTGCCCGGGCCTACGGGATGACGGGCGATGTGATGGCCGAAGATCCCCTCTGCACGCACACCCCGGGGAAGTTCGCCGGGTCCCCGCTTCTCGCGATCCGCAGCAGTGCGTCCGTCTTGGGGGCACAGGGCGCGCCCGCGATCGAATACGGCCCCGAATCGCCGCCGACCATCGCGTGGGACGTTGCGGCCACCGAGCGAATGAAGAAGATCCCCGCGTTCGTTCGCGGTATGGTCGTCAAGGCCGTCGAAGAGTCCTGTCGCAAAAGCGGCCTCGACCGCGTCACGGTCGAAGAGCTGGAGCGGATCCGCGCGCGGATGCCGACGCCCAAGCTCTTCGGGGATTCCGCGCGCCCTCTCCCGAATCAGTAACGAGCCCCTCGCGCCTCGTCGGCGCCCGGTTTCGTCTGTGGGACTCCAACGTCCGGGCCAATGTCGGAATGACCCCGCGGCTTCTTCCGTGTGAACCAGGTGTGTCCGCGCGCCTTACCCTGACGGGTGTTCAAGATGAAGTAGGGAACCCACAGCGCGATGCAGAGCACGACTGCGAGCGCCACGCCAGTCCAGAGATCCATTGCTCAGCTCCTTCCAATGCGATGGATTCAAATGCAAGCGGCGGGCCTGCCGCGCCGTAGCACGAGGGCGAAGGCGGCTTGCCGCGCCGCAGCTTCAGCGAAGGCGGGGCCTACCGGAAGGGGTCGGGTGCGCTCTGCTCCGCAATCCTTTCGTCCAGCCAGGTCTGGAACTCCTCGGCGGTCTGGATGGTGACAAATCCCCGCATCCGGGCGTGGCCCAAACCGCAGAGCTGCGCGCAGGCAATCTCATACTGGAATTCGGGATTGCCCTTCCGCGTCCGCATCTCTGCGGTCGTGACGGTGGGAACGAACCAGACGGGGATCGTGAGACCGGGGATAGCGTCCTGCTTCACGCGCAATTCCGGCACGCCGAAGCTGTGGATGACGTCCTTGCTCCTGAGCCTGACGATGATCGGCTTGTTCACCGGCAGATAAAGCTGATTGACAGTCGTGACGTCGTCTTTCGCGGCAGGATCGGAGCGATCCAGTCCCAGCGGGTTCGCCTGGAGATCGAGCAGCTTGATTTCCGTGCGGCCGAAGACCCCGTCGGGGCCGGCATAGTGGACGTTCCAAGCGAACTGCTCGCCGGTGACCTGAACGATCAGTGCTTCGCTGGGGGAGGGCACGTGATCGACCCTCGCAGCCCACAACGGGATCGCGAAGCCGACCAGGAGGATCGCTTCGACCACGGCCACGGCGATCTCCGAATATTTCGACGCGGGCGAGGTGACCCCCGTATAGTTCGCGACCGGGTTCCGCGATCGCCGGAAACGGATCAGGCAGTAGACGAAGAAGCCTCCCCACCCGACGAACAGGATGAACATGAACACGTGGATCCAGCCGAGCAGGTCGTCGATCTGCCCGCCGTGAGCCGAGGCGAGCGCCGGGAGTCCGAGCCATTCGGTCATGTTCTCGACGCTCCTCCTTGAAGCTCCGACCATTCAGTGTCGAGATCGAACTCAGCGATGCGCTTCGCGCGTTTGCGGAGATAGAGGAAGAAGCCCACGAACCCGCCCTGCACCGCGAAGGTGATGACCAGCATCACGAGGATGCCGAGCTTCGTCCCGTCGACCATCGAGGTCTCCTCCGCCCCGAAGCACATCGGGCAGGCGAAGACGCTCGAGCTGCCGCCGATCACTACGAGCGCCGCCGTTGTGAGGGCGCAGCGCGTGATCGAACGGGCCTGCCTCGCCGTAGCAGCGTAGCTGCGGAGGCGGGTCATCGCAGCACCCTCGTCTTGCGCAGGAACCCGTGCATCAACCTGAGGTTCATTGGATCCAGTACCCGCTGTTGTGAGTGAGCGCGGGAAGGGCCAGCAGCGCGACGAAATTGACCGCGGTGATCGCAAGGACCGCGTAGATCAGCTTCTTCTCGGAGATCAGGTGCATGAAGTAGCAGGCCACCAGCGAGCCCTTGATGGTCGCGATGAACAGCGCCACGACAATCGCCATCGGCGTCGAAAGGTCGAGATAAGAGACCGCCACCGTGGTGATCGTCAGGGCCATGAGCGCAACGAAAACGGTGATGTAGACCCTGACGTGCTTGTCGATGTCAGCTGGGTCGTGACCGATGTCAGCTGCGTGGTCGCTCGTCGCTGCGTGGTCGCTCGTCATGGACGTCCGCCTTACAGAAGATACAGCGTCGGGAAGAGGAAGATCCAGACCAGATCGACGAAATGCCAGAAGAGGCCCGAGTGCTCGACGCGATTGGTGAACCATACCGGGTTCGTCTGCCAGAGCTTTGCGCCAGGGCCCCAGAAGTAGGCGTTCACCACCATCCCGCCGAACACGTGGAGCATGTGCAGGCCGGTCAGAGTGTAGTAGACGGCGAGGAAGTTATTGCTGCGGGGGAATTCTCCCAAGTGGAGATGGTGGCTGTATTCGAAGTACTTGACGACGAGGAAAACGGCCCCGAGCAGGATCGTCGCCCCCATGTAGATCCGAAAGGTCCCGAAGCGGCGGCGCATCAGCGACGCCCAGGCCATGACCATCGTGACGGAGGAACCAATCAGCACGATCGTGTTGAACGTGGCGAGCGGGACGTCCAGAATCGTGTCTCCGCGCGGCCAGCTCGGTGACCCGGTCCGGATCAGGATGTAGCTCGCAAACAGGGCGCCGAACAGCATGACCTCCGAGGCCAGGAAGAGCCAGATGCCGATCTTGCCGTTGTTCAGACCGGTGTCGCGGCGCAGCTCTACGGTGTAAGGAATGTCCATCGCGAATCAGGCCTCGAACTGGGGCGTGAAGTCCTTGGCCGAGCCGGGAACGCTGTACTCGTAGGGCCCGCGGTACGCTTGCGGGGCCACGCCGAAATTACCGTGTGGCGGAGGCGAGGGAGCCGCCCACTCGATCGTCGTGGCCTGCCACACGTTGTCCTCGGCCTTCTCCCCCTTCCAGATGCTCCAGAAGAAATTGAAGATGAAGGGAATCTGGAAGATCGCGAGAATCCACGCGCCCCACGACGAGACGACGTTCCACTGCATGGTCGGCTGCGCAAAGTCGTAGGCCGACCCAGCGTCGAACAGGCGCCGCGAAACACCGGCCATCCCGATGATGAACATCGGCATGAAGATGACGTTCATGCAGACAACCGACCCGGCAAAGTGGATCTTGCCGAGCGTCTCGTTCATCCTCCGCCCGGTTGCCTTCGGATACCAGTAGTAGACCCCTGCGAAGAGGGCGAAGATCGTCCCCGGAGCGACGACGTAGTGGACGTGGGCGATGACATAGTACGTGTCGCGGAGCGGAATGTCTGCGATGGAGCGAGTAGACCATCGAGCGGTAGCCCCACAGGGGCTTTCTCGTGTTGTTCGCGATGATCTCGGCCACGATTCCCATGCCGGGCAGGATCAGGACATAGACTTCCGGGTGCGCCAGGAACCAGAACAGGTGCTGCCAGAGAACGGTGTTGCCTCCGCCGGCCACCTCGAGGACCTGGCCGCTGACGACGAGGCCGCTCGGGAGGAAGAAGCTCGTGCCCGCCACCTGATCCATCAGCTGCATGACCGCGGCGCCCTCGAGCGGCGGGAAAGCCAGGAGCAGCAGGAAGGCTGTCACGAATTGCGCCCACACGAAGAAGGGGAAGCGCATGAACGTGAGCCCCTTGGCGCGGAGCTGGATCGTCGTCGTGATGAAGTTAATCGCTCCGAGTAGCGAAGAGGTGATCAGGAAGACCATCCCAATGAGCCACATCGTCTGGCCGGTGCCGGCCAGGATGGATAGCGGCGTGTAGGAGGTCCACCCGGACTGCGCGGCTCCCCCGGGAACGAAAAAGCTGGCCAGCATCGTGACGCCACCGAGGAACAGGCACCAGTAGCTCGCCATATTCATCTTCGGGAACGACATGTCCGGCGCTCCAATCTGGAGCGGGAGCACGAAGTTCCCGAATCCTCCGACGGCGAGCGGGACCACCCCGAGGAAGACCATGATGGTGCCGTGCATCGCACCGAGCTCGTTGTAGAACTCAGGGAGCATCGTCCCGCCCGGCATGCGAGCTTCGCCCAACAGCCCGCCGAGCAGCGGCAGCGCGGCACCGGGGTAGGCGAGCTGCCAGCGCATGAGCATCATCAGCGAAAAGCCGAAGAGCAGGAACAGGAGGCCGGTGACGGCGTACTGGATGCCGATGACCTTGTGGTCGGTGGAGAAGACGTACTTGCGCCAGAAGCCCAGCTCCTCATGATGGGCTTCGTGCGCGACGGGCGCCTTGGGTGCGATGACGACCGACTGCTCACTCATGGGGCCTCCCTTCCGATCGCTACTTGGCGGCGGGGACGGCGAACTTGAAGTCCTGGGTCTTCGTATCGCTGGCGCCAACCGTGACCGAGGCCGTCTGCGTTCCCAGCTTCTCGTGCCAGGCGGTGATCTCGTAGCTCCCCGCGTCGAGATTCGAGATCGTGAACTTCCCGTCCGTTCCCGTCACCGAGAAGAAGGGATGCGTGAAGACCCCGATGTAGGCGCTCATCCAGGGGTGGACGTCGCACTTGACCTGGAACATGTTCTCCGGCTTGGGGAAGGTCGTGGTCATCTCCTTGACCGTCGCCGGCTGCCCCCGGTTGAACGCCGGGTTGATCTTGGGAAGCGTATGGATGTTGTGGAGGATGCCGTCGTTGTTGAGGACCCTGTAGGTCTGGCCGACCATAATCCCCATCACGTGCGGCTTGTAGACACAGCCGTCCTGATCGAGGACCACCGGCGTGCTGGGAGCGGGCCACGTCTTGCCGGCCGGGAGCCCCTTCGAGACCCAGACGATGATGTTCCCCATGGTGCTGCCGCTGCCCAGGACCAGCGCCTCGTTCGGGGCGGGTTTTCCCGAATGCTTCTTGTGACACACGGGCTCGGCCTCCATGGCCAGCGGCTTGAGCGCAGGGGGTTTCCCGGCGAACGTGACGGTTCCGGTGACGGTCGACGCGGCGACAGCGACGCCCGGCCAAACCAACACCGCGACCAGCCCAGCCGCCAGCCACAACCTCTTGCTTGTCCTGCGCATGCTCAGTTCTTTGGTCATCGCAAACCTCGTCTCCGTCGTCACTGTCGACGCTGCCTTCCGCCCATCTCCGAATGGGCCGACTCTACACCGAGCCCGCTGTCGGGGCAACCTCGTGCAGCCTCGGAGGGCCCGCCGACGCTCTACGAGCTTCGGCGAGGTCTCGCCGTAGCCTTGGGGCGAAGGCGGACCGCCCCCGGCTCCGACGAAATAGGCTTCGATCCGTCTCAGACGTTCTCGAAGGCCAGCGATTCGGCCAGCCTCGGGTCGCGCAGTGGAACGAGCGCCTGCCGACGCATCAGCCAGCTTGCCGCCGCTACGAAGCATCCGCCGACGGCGAGCAGTGCCGCGATATCGAGAAGCGAGGGACGCAACCCTTCGGGATGGAGCGTCGGCATGACCTGCCAGTAGAGATCCAGGAAGTGCATGATCAGGAGCCAGACGCCCCCGGCAGCCAGCGTCGCATTATTCCGCTTGACGGCGCGCCCCATCAAGTAAAAGAACGGCGCCACGAAATGTCCCGCCATCAAAAAAAGCGAGACCGTCATCCAGGACCCTTCCATCCGCGCCTTGTACCAGATCGTCTCCTCCGGTAGATTCCCGTACCAGATGAGGAAGAACTGAGAGAAAGCGATGTAGGTCCAAAACACCGTGAAGGCGAACAGGAGCTTGCCAACATCCTGTAGGTGCTCGGGGCTGATGACCGCGTCGAGCAACCCTGCCTGGCGCATCGCCGGCGCGATGACCGAGAGCAACGCGATGAATCCCACGAAGGACCCCGCAAAAAAATACACGCCGAACATGGTCGAATACCAGTGCGGCGTGAGCGACATGATCCAGTCGACCGAGGCGAAGGTCTGGGTCAGCGCAAGGACAATGATCGCGGGCCCGGCAAAGCGGCGCAGGCGGGCCGACACCCCGAGGTCCCCCGTCACATCCTGCCCGCGCGAGCCGCGGTAGTAGATCAGGGCGATGAAGGACCAGATTCCGAAGTAAAGCACCGCCCGGATCAGGAAGAACGGCACGTTGAGGTATGGCGCCTTCCATCGAAGCAGCGCATCGGCGGCGACGGCCTCGGCGTGCGACCACTCGTAGAGGTCGTGAAGACCGAGCAGCACCGGGAGGAAGAGGACCGCCATCACGGGGATCGTGGCGAAGGTAGTCTCGCCGATCCGTCGCAGCACGATCCCCCATCCTCCCTGGGCCGCATACTGGATCAGGACGAAGAAGAGCGCGCCGAGGGCCAGGCTCAGAAAGAACAGGAACGACACCAGCCACGAGAAGAAGAATTGCTTCGGATTCGCCGCCCCCAGGATCGCGCAGGCGACTGCGCCCACCAGGGCGATGACACCGGCAACGATCGGGATACGGTGCCACGAATGCCCCGGCGGGATCGTGGCCTGTTCGGGCGCCAGCGCCGCGTGATCGCCTTCGGAAATCATTCAGGACTCCAAAAGCTCGACGCTTCGTGCGCCCAGGGATTCCAGCAGCTTCCGTGTGGCCGACGGATCGAACTGCGGATCCCATGACTCGATCGAAATGAAGAAGGCGTCGTCGGTCACCCGTTCGAAGACCTTTGATCGGAAGAGCGGATGATGGTGCATGGGGAGCCGGTTCAGGCCGAGCATGCCGAAGACGGCGCCGAGCGCGGCGAAGAGAACTCCCAGCTCGAACGTGATCGGAATCATGGCGGGCCAGGCAAAGAACGGCTTGCCGCTGATCACCAGGGGGTAGGCGCTGGCGTGAACCCACCACTGCAGGCCGAACCCGAGCGCGGCGCCCGTCAATCCCATGGCGAGCACGATCCAGGGGAGCGGGGAACGCCGGATCCCCATTGCCTTCTCGAGGCCGTGAACGGGAAAGGGGGTATGGGCGTCCCACCGCGTGAAGCCCGCGTCACGCACGTGTTCGCAAGCGTGATAGAGGTCCGCCGCTGTCGCGAATTCGGCGAGGATTCCGTAGTAGGGCCCCTTCGGGAGCTGGTTGACGAGCGGCAACCTTGCACTGAGCGAGCCAAGCGAGTCGAAGGGCATCAGGAGGCTCCCTCGGGAGCGGGCTCCCCACGGGCCGTCAGCTTGCCTCGGTGGGCCTCGATCTTGTGTTCGGAGCCCGACCGAATGTGTGGATTAGCCTGCGGCAGAACGGTCTTGACCTCGGAAGTTGCCACCATCGGAACGAAGCGCACGAACAGGCAGAACATCGTGAAGAAGAGCCCGAAGCTCCCGAGCAGACACGAGATGTCCCAGATCGTGGGCGTGAAGTGCCCCCAGGCCGAGGGCAGAAAATCACGGTGCAGCGATGTCGTGATGATCACGAATCGCTCGAACCACATGCCGATGTTGATGATGATTGACATGACGAACAGGAACGGGATGCTCGTGCGCGCCTTCTTGAACCAGAAAACCTGCGGGCTGATCACGTTGCAGGAAACCATGATCCAGTAGGCCCAGGCGTAGGGTCCGCCTGCGCGGTTCAGGAACGTGAAGTACTCGTAGGGGTTCCCGCTATACCAAGCGGTGAAAAACTCCGTGGCATAGGCGAAGCCGACCATCGACCCGGTGACGAGCGTGATCTTCGCCATGTAGTCGAAGTGCCGGAGCGTGACGATGTGCTCCAGGCGGAACGCCTTGCGGCAGATCACCATGAGCGTCAGCACCATGGCGAACCCGGAGAAGATCGCGCCCGCGACGAAGTAGGGCGGGAAGATCGTCGTGTGCCATCCAGGGAGGAGGGAGACGGCGAAATCCATCGAGACGATCGAATGAACCGAGAGGACCAGCGGCGTCGCGAGGGCAGCGAGGACGAGATAGGCGCTTTCGTAGTGGTTCCAATTTCGCACCGAGCCCCGCCATCCCAGAGCGAAGAAACCATAGACCAGCTTCCGGGTGCGCGTTTTCGCCCGATCGCGCATCATCGCCAAGTCCGGGATCAAGCCGACGTACCAGAACAGCACCGAGACCGTTCCGTACACGCTGACCGCGAAGACATCCCACAGAAGAGGACTCCTGAAGTTGGGCCACATGCCCATCTGGTTCGGCAGCGGGAACATCCAGTAGGCAACCCAGACGCGTCCCACGTGGATCCCCGGGAACAACAGGGCGCACATGACCGCGAAGATGGTCATCGCTTCCGCCGCGCGGTTGATCGAGGTGCGCCATGTCTGCCGGAAGAGGAAGAGGATCGCCGAGATGAGCGTCCCGGCGTGCCCGATCCCGATCCAGAACACGAAGTTCGTAATGTCCCACGACCAGCCGACGGGGACGTTGAGTCCCCAGACGCCGATCCCCTCCCAGAAGAGCCAAGAGACCGCGAGACCCAGAAGGCCGAGGAGCGCGAGAGAAGGGAGGAAGAAGAGCCACCAGCCAACCGGTGTCGGCCCTTCGACCGGCCCCGCGACGGCCTCGGTGATCGAATGGAAATCCGGCGAGCGCAGAATCAGCGTGGGATGGCCCACGACAGGGTTGTCTAGCAGCTCTGCTTCCGTCTGGGCCAAACGTGTTCCCCGTCCTTAGCCCGTTATGCGGCCCGAAACGAGAATTTTGTGCTCGTTGTGCAACGCATAACGGGCTAGGCGCGCGGAGCGCGCCGAGAAGACAACGAAACCAGCCACGGGCTCGGTCGGGATATCAAGGACACGCCCTTGGCTGGTTTGAAGAGTGGCGCGTTTGTACCATCGCGCCTGGCGGGAGTCAAGCGTCCGCCTCCGCGCGCACCATCGTCAGGCGCGCTAATCCATGTTTGCCAGTTGCGCGAGGATCGCGTCGATGGGCGCCTTCGCGCACGCGAACATCGGCGTGTCCCGCTGCGTATAGAGGCTCGCCTCCGTATAACGCAGCCTCCCCACCAGATCAACGAACTCCTGGGGGTAATCCGAGTCGAATGCGACCACGAAGTCCTGGTCGTCGATCCCGTAGCTGTTGCTCGTGTTCAGGCGGACGCCCTTGAACGGGGCGCACGCGGCGATGTGCTCGTCCATCATCCCCTGCCGCGCGTGGGGCGAAAGGCGGTACCACGACCGCGTTTTCGTGAAGGGGTAGACAAACAGGTACTTGCCTTCCCCCGGCAGCAGCTCGACGCCCTCCCCAGCGCCCTTCATCTTGTTGACGTACGGCGACCGGCGCTGCAGCGAGAGGAAGCTGTATACCTGCGACAAGTAGGCGCCCAGCGGCGACCGCCTGATCGCCGCTTCCATCGACTGGAAGCACAGCGGGTCGAACGCGATCCGCCAGAGCAGGAAGTCGACGTCCGCGCGCAGGCCCACGAGTGAGTAGGTGCGGAGGATCAGATCCTCCAAAGACTCCCACTTTCGCACCAGTTCGATGAACCCGGCCGCCGCCACTCGCTGCTCGTC
>JAIVJN010000049.1:10451-19042 GCA_020200025.1 Acidobacteriota bacterium
TGCCCGTGACGATCCCGGTCGGGTCGAGGTCGACGGAGGGGCCGCGGCGGGGCGGCGGGCCGGTGCCCTCGGGAGAGTGCTCCATGCTGTGACTCACTGCAGCGTGGTGGGCTGCGCCGGCCAATACCGCGTCGCGTAGTCCGCCATCGTCAAGAGCAACAGAATCGCGAGGAAGAAGAAGCCCGAGAGGACGGTGAGCTTGGTGAGGCGGCTGCTGTACTTCACGTGCATGAAGTACAGGACGACGAGCGTCCCCTTGAGCGTGGCGATGCCCAGCGCCACCGTGGCGTTGAACTGCCCCAGGTTGATGAACGCCGCGCCGACGGTGATGGCCGTGAGCACCATCAGCGCCAGGAAGATCGAGATGTACTGACTCGGAGCAGCGACGTGTGACATGTGCCTTGTCCGTGGCGCGGGCCTTGTCTCGTCCGTAGGGCGGGCCTTTACGGCCCGCCATGGCGCGGCGTAAAGCCGCGCCCTACAACCTACAACCCTACTGGTGCCGTTCCACCAGATACAGCAGCGGGAACAGAAAAATCCACACGATATCGACGAAGTGCCAGTAGAGACCCGTCATCTCGACCGGCGCGTAATACTCGGCGTCGAAGCGCCGCCGGTAGGCCATCCACGCGATGACCGCTAAGATCGCGATGCCGACCACCATGTGCAGGGCGTGCAGGCCGGTCATCGTGAAGTAGAGGCTGAAGAAAATCTGGGTGCGCCGCTGCATCTGCTCCGCTTCGAGCGCCGCGCGCTCGGGCGAGACCGCCGCGGCCGCTTCGGCGCCGGCATGCTCGCCGGGAGCGGCTGCGTGCGACGGATCCTCCCAGAGGAAGTTGGGTCCCGGCACGTGGCGGTGCTCGAACTTGTCGGCGTACTCGATCACCTTCACGCCGAGAAAGACGCCGCCCAGGAGGATGGTCAGGATTAACCAGTTCACCGTCGCCTTCGGCTGGTTGGTCTGTGCCGCCCGAACGGCGAACGCCATCGTCAACGAGCTGCCGATCAGGACGGCCGTGTTGAAGCCACCCAGCCCGAGACCGAGCGACGTGCTGGCCGCAGCAAAGGCGTCGAAGTACCAGATGCGGTAGAGCGTGTAGGCCATGAACAGCCCGCCGAAGAACAGGATCTCGGTGAGCAGGAACACCCACATCCCGAGGACACTGGCCTCCTTCTGCTGCTCCATCGTGTCGAAGTGATGTTGCAGCGCCGGGTGATGCCGGTGTTCTACGTGTGCGGGCGCGCGCAGATGGGCGGTGGCGACTCCGTCAGACAAGCTCGGCCTCCCTCGCCGCGTGCGGCATGTATTCGTACGGCTCGGTCGTCACGCGCGGCACCACCACGAAGTTCTCGGTTGGCGGTGGTGATGACATCTGCCACTCGAGTCCCGTAGCGCCCCATGGATTCGGACCAGCGACTGCACCCTTCTTCAGCGACAAGAGCAGATAAAACACCGGGATCACGTAGCCCACGCCGAGCACGGTCGCCCCGGCCGACGACATCACGTTCAGCACCTGGAACTCTTCCGGATAGGCGTGGTACCGCCGCGGCATGCCAAGGTAGCCAAGGATGAACTGCGGGAAGAACGTCAGGTTGAAGCCCACGAACACCAGGAGGGCGCTGACGCGCGAGAAGAACTCCGAGTACATCCGCCCGACCATCTTCGGCCACCAGTAGTGCAGCCCGCCGAGGTAGCCCATGATCGCACCGCCGACCATGATGTAGTGGAAGTGCGCGACGACGAAGTAGGTGTCGTGCAGGTGGATGTCGGTGCCCAGCGTGGCCAGGAAGAGGCCCGTCAACCCTCCGAACGCGAACAGGCCCATGAAGCCGTAGGCGTACAACATCGGCGTCTCGAACGAGATCGCACCCTTGTAGAGCGTGGCCGTCCAGTTGAACACCTTGACCGCCGAGGGAATCGCGACCGAGAAGCTCAGAAACGAGAACACCATCGCGGCATACACGGAGATGCCGGACACGAACATGTGATGGGCCCAGACGATGAACCCGAAGACCGCAATCGCAAGGCTCGAGAAGGCGACGAAGCTGTAACCGAAGATCTTCTTCCGCGAGAACGCCGCGATGAGCTCGCTCTGCACGCCGAGCGCCGGCAGAATCATGATGTAGACCGCCGGATGCGAGTAGAACCAGAATAGATGCTGGAACAGCACGGGGTCGCCGCCCCGCTGCGGATCGAAGATGCCGAAGTCGAACGCGCGCTCGACGAAGAGCATCAGGATGGTGATGGCGATGACCGGCGTGCCAAGCACCTGGATGAGACTCGTCGCGTAATGCGCCCACACGAACAGCGGCAGACGGAACCAGGTCATGCCGGGCGCACGCATCCGATGGATCGTGACGATGAAATTGAGGCCAGTAAGAATCGACGAGAAGCCGGCGACGAAGACGCCAAGCGCGGTGGGAATCACGCTCGTGTTGGACGCCGCGGAGCTATACGGCGTGTAGAAGGTCCAGCCCGTGTCGACGCCGCCGACGGCCAGCGCAAAGAGAATGAAGATGCCACCGACGACGTAGATGTACCAGCTCAGAAGGTTGATGCGCGGAAAGGCCAGATCTTTCGCGCCGATCATCGGCGGGATGAGGAAATTGCCGAGCGTCGCCGGGATCGACGGAATCAGGAACAGGAACACCATGATCACGCCGTGCAACGTGAACGCCTTGTTGTAGGTATCGGAGGTGAGCAGATCACCTTCGGGCGTCGCGAGCTCGAGGCGAACGAAAATAGCCATCAATCCGCCGAGGAAGAAAAACACCGAGATCGAGATGAGGTACAGGATCGCGATCCGTTTGTGATCCTTCGTCAGCAGCCACGATTTGAGGCCGTGACCGTTGTTCAAGTAATGCAGTGCCGGAATAGTGCGTTCAGCGTCCATTATTCGCTCCGGCGGGGCTGAGCCCCGCCACTACTGTTTCCTCGGCGGCTGACTCGTCGCAGCCGGCGTCGCCGTCGGTCCTCCTTCGCCCGGCGGTGTCAGCACCGCACCTCCCGCACCAGGCGCACCTGTCGCACCTGCCGCACCCGCACTTGGAGACATCGACTTGACGTGCTCGATCAATGAGACGAGACCTTCTTCGTTGATCAACCCCTGGAACGTCGGCATCAACGGCTGGAACCCTCGTACGATCTTCGCCTGCGAGTTCAGGATCGACTCGCGGAGGTAGGCTTCGTCGACGATCACCGTCGAGCCGTCCTGAAGCTCCACCGGCTTGCCGAAAATGTCCTGGAGCGACGGCCCGCGCCCCTGGCCGGTATCGAGATGGCAAGAGTTGCAGGCGAGCTGCTGGAAGAGGGCGGCGCCGCGCTGGGCCAGCGATCCCTCCCCGCCGCCGGCCAGCCACGCCTGATACGCCGCCGGCTCCATGACAACGACCTGACCGATCATGCGCGAGTGATTGGTGCCGCAGTACTCGGCGCAGAAGATGTGATAGGTGCCGGGCTTGGTCGGCTCGAACCATAACTGCGAGTAGCGGCCCGGAATGGCGTCGATCTTCGTGCGGAACGACGGGAAGTAGAGGCTGTGAATGACGTCTTCCGACGTCACTGTCACCTTGATGGGGCGGCCGGCGGGCACGTGCAACTCGTTGATCTCGCGCTGGCCTTCGAGGTGCTGAAACTTCCACATCCACTGTTTGCCGACCGCGTAGATCTGCAGCGCTTCGTCGGGCGGACGGCGGAGGTGGTAGAACACCGATGCGCCCCATCCGAACATCACCATGGCGATCATGGCCGGGATGACGCTCCACAGCAGCTCCAGCGGCAGGTTGCCTTCGATGCGCGCGCCCACTTCGCCGGCGTGACGGCGCCGATACCTCACGCCGAAGATGATGACGACAATCGCCACGACGAGCGCGAAGAACGCCGAGACCGCGACGATGAAGAAATAGAGCGCGTCGACATCGGCGGCAAATGTCGACGCCTGCTCGGGAAATAGCGGGATACCGAATGAAGACATAAGGTCACTGCCCGGCGCGATGTTCGCGCCGAATCGCCACCACCACGAAGCCGCCGAGCGCCACCAGCGTGACCGCCCCCCCAAGTCGCACGGCGTTCATCGCCACGAACGAATACGACCCCTTCACCGGATCGTAGTGATAGCAGTAGAGCAGGAGCTGATCGGCCATCGTGCCGATCCGGCCGGCCGACGACTCGAGGAGGGCGAACTTGACGTCGCGCGGCGCGTACTCGATGCCGAAGAAATATCGTGACAGTCGCCCGTCGGGCGTGACGACGACGATGCCGCTGGCGTGCGCGAACTGTTGCGACTCGGTGTCCCAGGCGTAGCGAAAGCCAGCGGCGCTCGTCAGCGCCGCAATCGACTTCTCGTCACCGGTCAGGAAGTGCCAGCCGGCTGCCGCACCCTCGCGCTTGTAGCGGTCGAGATACGCCTTCTTCTTGCCCGCGGCCAGCACTGGCGTCTCGCGTGGATCGAAGCTGACCGTGACGACGTCGAACTCTCGCCCGATCGAGAGGTCGAGCACGGAGAGCGAGCTGGTGAGGCCGTTCAGCACTTGCGTGCACAGCATCGGACATTCGTAATAGGCGAACGCGAGTACGACCGGTCGCGATCCGAAGTAGTCGCCGAGCCTCACGGCCCGGCCCTCCTCGTCGCGAAACGGCAGGTCGAGCGGTAACGGCTCGTCGAGGTGCTGCTCGAAGGCGACCTGCTGCAGCGCCGTGGGCACCATGCTGGCCGGTGTCCCCGGGGCTTCCCGCAACCCGGGCGCATCGGGCTGGGCGCGAGCCGGCATGACGGCCAGCGCCATCACCACGAACGCCGAAGCCAATGTCATCTTGCTCATGTCAGTTCCAGGCTGTCCGTTATTACCGCCGCGCCGTCGTTCTCCCCGCCGACGAATCCATGACGAGCTCGTCAACCGTCGTGCTGGACGGTTGCGGGCGCACCGGCAACTGCTCGAGCACGCGCTCCATGGCGCGATCGATCGGCAAGCGCACGATGCCCGTCGCCTGGTCGACCCAGCCGTATGACGAGAGCTGCTCGGTCTCGTGCTGCCGCAGCAGGTAGAGGTCCTTGAACGGCTGCGTTTGCAGTCGCGGCGTCGGTGCCTGCCGGACCTGCCCGACGGCGAGAGGGAAGGTCTGCGCCTCGCGATCCGCAGCCTGCTCCTGGCGCTCGAAGAACCAGAAGGACGCGTAGACGATGGCCGCCGAGATGATCATGCCGGCGACGAGCCAAATGGCAAACTTCCACGCCACGGACGGTTCGATGTCCGTGTGCTCGTAGTGCGCGTCGGCCGGGGTCGGCCCGTATTCCGAATCAGCGTCGTGTTGTGCCATCGTCTTTTCCCGGGCCGCCCTCAAGGGCGGCCCCCCGTAGCGGCCGGGCCTTTCGGCCGGCCGACCGCTGATCAATTGATCAATGCACGTGGTGCGCCAGCGCCTTGGGCAATCCCGGATCCTGCAACGGCAGCAGTGGGCGCCCGCCGAGGTGCATCGCATACAACGTGACGAAGACGCCGCCGAGCAGAATCGGCAACGCCACGTCGAGCAGCGATAGGCTGAGACCCTCGGCGTGGAACTCGGGTGCCACGTGCCAGTAGTACTCGACCACCCGCGTCAGCACGATCCACGTCGCAATGATCCGGAGTCTCCGCCCGTCTCGCTTCAGGTCGCGCGACAGTAGCAGCGCATACGGCAACATGAAGTGTCCGACGACGATGAAGATGCTGACGAACTGCCAGCCGCCTTCCCACCGCATCAGATAATGCGGCACCTCTTCCTTGAGGTTGGCCGACCAGATGATCAAGAACTGCGAAAATGACAGGTAGGCCCACATCATGAGGAACGCGAAGAGCAGCTTGCCGAGATCGTGGAGATGCGATGAGCTCACCACCCGGTTGAGCGGCGCCACTTGCGCCAGCATGATGAGCACGGCGATGGCGAAGGCCATCGCCGACAGCCCTTGCCCGCCGATGTAGAGCAGCCCCCAGATCGTCGAGAACCAGTGCGGGTTCACCGACATCGTCCAGTCGATCATCGCGAAGGTCACCGTCAGGCCGTAAACCACCAGCCCACCGCCCGAGAGGCGACCGAGCTTCGAGAGGAGCGCCGGATCGCCGGTGCGGTCGTGCTCGACCGACCACCGCCTCAGAAGTGTGCCCATCGTCGTCCAGATGAGGAAATAGACCACCTGGCGCACGATGAAGAACGGCACGTTCAAATAGGCTTCTTTGTTGCGGATCACTTCATCGGTCGCGACCACCTCGCGATCCGTCCAGTGATAGAGGTGGCCCATACCGAGCAGGATGGGGATGAAGAGCGCCGCCATGAACGGCAGCGTCCCCGTCGCTGCTTCGAGCGGCCGACGGATGACGATGCCCCAGGCGCCGCCGGTGAGGTGCTGCACCATCAACAACGCCATGCTGCCGAGCGCGATCCCCATCCAGAACGTGTAGGCGACCAGATAGGCTTCGAAGAAGCGGTCGAGACCGTGCGCGCCGGCGAGAACGAACCCGAGACCGGCCAGGACGAGACCGATGACGGCGGCAATCGTGCCCTTCCGTTGCAGGCCCGCGACCGTATCGCCGGGTGGAGCATAGGTGTCCGTTGCCATGAGGCCCTACTGATGGGGCGCGGGGGCGCCCGCGCTTGTCGCCGGCGCACCGCCGAGCTCGCTGCGACGGTCGGCCGGCACGTCAGCCACGGTCGCGTTCTGCGCGAGCTGCAGTGCGCGGAGATAGGCGATGATCCGCCAGCGGTCGTGCACCGGCACCTGCTCGGCGTAGCCTTGCATGGCGCCGAAGCCGTTGGTGATCACGTCGAAGAAATAGCCGACGCGCTCGGCGCGCAGCCGCTCCTGGTGATAGGACGCGGCCTGCCGGAGCCCGCGCTGGACGACCATCCCATTGCCATCGCCGAGCCGCCCGTGACACGGCGTGCAGTAGACATTGAAGCGCTCCCGGCCGCGCACCAGGTCGTCGTGCGAGATGGCGAACGGGAACGCCTCGACGAACTCGCCGTTCACCTTGCCGGTGTAGACAGCCTCATCCTCGCGCAGCCAACCGCGCGCGACCGTGCCGATCGGCGCCGCGCGCGAAGCGCGACCGTCTGAAAAGGTCGCGCTCGCCTCGTACGCCTCGTAGCGGGGAGCGTCGTGCATGTCTTGACGACAGCCGCCCGCAGCGGCGATCACGAGCACCGCCAGGACGCCGCGCGTGACGCGACGCGACTCAGTCCGCAACGTCGTACACTCCCTTGGCACCCAAGCCCTGCAGGAACCGCGCAGTGGCCTCGTGCTCGAAGCGCGCGTCGGTCGATTCGATGACGAGGAAGAACTTGTCCGACGACGCCATCGAGAAGCGCGGAACGTTGAACACGGGATGGTACGGCTGCGGCAAGCCGTTCAGCAGCACCATCCCGACCGCGGCGGTGAGTGCCGCGAACAGAATCGTCAGCTCGTACGACGGCACGACGAACGCCGGCCAACTGGCGTAGGGCCGGCCGCCGATGTTCATCGGATATTCGATCGCGGCCGCCCAGTATTGCAGCGCGAAGCCCGTGGCCATTCCAGCCAGCCCGCCGCCCAGCACCAGCTTGGGCAGGATGGTCCGCGTCCGATGGAGGATGTCATTCAGCTCTTCGATCGGTAAGGGCGTGTACGCCTCGACGTTGACGTAGCCGGCCGCGGCCGTCTGCCGGGCGGCGTCGACGAGCGTTTGTGCGCGGTCGAACTCCGCCATCAGCCCGTAGAGTCCGTTCGTCTGCTCCGTCCATATTTGCATGACGTCCTCAGTGCGCCGGTCCGTGCGCTTCGCCGTGCGCAGGCTCGGGGCCGTGTCCGACATCCACCTTCGCCTCCGGCAGCAGCGTCTTGACCTCGAACATCGCAATCATCGGCACGAAGCGAATGAACAGGAAGAACAGCGTCAGGAACAGCCCGATGGTGCCGAAGAAGGTCATGAAGTCCCAACGGGTCGGGTAGTACATGCCCCATGCCGAGGGGACGTAGTCGCGATTGAGCGACGTGACGATGATCACGAAGCGCTCGAGCCACATGCCGAAATTGATGATGAGCGACAACAAGAAGAGCAGCTTCGTGTTGTGGCGCACGCGACGGAACCACAGCAGTTGAATCAGGCCGACGTTGACGGTAATCAACATCCAGTACGCCCAGGCGTACGGCCCCGTCATGCGGTTCCAGATCATGAAGCGCTCGTACGGGTTCGAGCTGTACCACGCGAAGAACGCTTCCATGGTGTAGCCGTAGCCGACGATGAGCCCGGTCGCCAGCATGACCTTCGCCATGTTGTCGATGTGGCGAATGGTGATCAGGTGTTCGAGGCTGTAGGCCGCCCGAATCGGGATGGCCAGCGACAGCACCATCGCGAAGCCCGAATAAATGGCGCCGGCGACGAAGTAGGGCGGGAAGATGGTGGCGTGCCAGCCGGGCACGACCGACACGGCGAAGTCGAAGCTCACTACGGTGTGCACGGAGAGCACGAGCGGCGTCGACAGACCTGCGAGAATCAGCGTCGCCACCTCGTAGCGGTGCCAATGGCGCGCCGAGCCCCGCCATCCCAGCGAGAACACTCCGAAGATCACCCTCTTGACC
>JAIVJN010000474.1:0-1072 GCA_020200025.1 Acidobacteriota bacterium
CCCGTGCACCACGGCGAGAACCTCCTGCTCTCCCCAGGGTTCGAGGACGACGCGCCCGGCTGGCACATCGAGCACGCGTCACTCGTGCACCGCGGTGACGCGCACTCCGGCGGCCAGGCGATCCGCATAGACGCGACCTCGCAGCAGCCCGTCGTCACGCAGCGTCTGCCGGTCAGCCCGGGCGCGACCTACACGGTGTCGGCGTGGATCCGGCGGATGACGAACCACCCCACCACGACGATCCGAGCGGTGTTCCTCGACGCGGCCGGCGCGACGCTGACGACCGCCGACATGACCCACACGACCCCCGCCGCGACCTACGTCTACCGCCAGGCGACGGTGCTGGCGCCGCTGGACGCCGCCACTATGGAGCTCCGGCTCGGCCACGCCCTGCAAGGCAGGGTACTGTTCGACGACATCCGCGTGCTCGACCGCAACCTGCTCGCCAACCCAGGCTTCGAGACCCGCGCCCCGAGTGGCCAGGACGACATCGCGCCCGGATGGCGTTTCGAGCGCGGCGGCCTGGTCATCGACGACCCGGCGCACGTCCGTGGACGCAGCCGCGCCCTCGCCCTCATCGGCGCGGCCGAGTACCGGCAGGTCAGCCAGACCGTCCCGATCCAGGGCGGGCGCTCCTACCGGATCTCGGGCTGGGTCAAGCGCGGCACCGACATCCCGGAGTTCCGATTCCAGTTCGACGGCGCCGGCCAGAACCGCATCCCGTTGGCATCGACCCCTCCCAGTGTCTACAGATACGTCTCCCGGCAGGCGACCGCCCCCGGCAAGGCGACGAAGCTCACCGTGCGCCTCCGCCTGGAGGCAGGGGCACGGGACATCTCCTACTTCGACGATCTCATGATCGAAGAGATCACACCGTAGGCCGCCAGACCGTACCGGCGGGTGATCCTGGGTCAGTCCCGCACACACTACTTCAGATCCCAAACTTAGAGGACACAAAGAGAGAGAGAGGACACAATGCCATCGTTCAATGCCAATATCTGGCTCGCCGAGACCACGAACCTGGCGGCTCTCGTCAAGCCCGTGGTCGAGGACTCTTCAGGAGCCTCCCGGC
>JAIVJN010000474.1:1205-3424 GCA_020200025.1 Acidobacteriota bacterium
GATGTTCGGGCGAGCGGGCGGACGGGCGTCGAAGGATCATCTGGGCGCCGGTGGTTTTGAGCGCTACGACGAGGGGCTTTCGTCCCTGGACATCGACAAAAAGTTGCTCGGCGTGTCTACATCGACGCTCAGCGCTCCGCTCAGCACGCTCAGTGTCATCTCGGAGGGTCTGCTGATCCCGGCGGCCCATCTGCCTGCCGAGTTCGCGAGCTTCCAGCAGGACTCGGAGGCCGCTGAGTCGCAGGCGGCCGACTCGGGTGTCCTGGCCGAGGAAAGGCTGGCCGAGATTTGGGGCCCCACCTTCATTGGTGACCCGTTCGCCAATTCAGCACCGGTCAGCGACTTCGAGGAGATGCAGATCACCGACAAGATGGGGTTCTGGATCACCGAGGTGAAGTGCGTCGACGAGACGAACCCCGAGTGGTTGGGAAGCGACGAGATCGCCCTGGCGGGCGTGAGCGTCGACGAAAACGGCGACACGCTGAAGATCCCAGAGAAGTACATCGGTGGCGGATTCGACGATGGCAACTCGAAGTCCTACAGCAACTGGCGGTACCACTGGTTCAGTCTCCGGGAGGGGAACGTCTGGCCAAAGACATACGTGGTTACCACGATTCTCGCCGAGAAAGATAACGGCGGTCTCTCGAACGCGCTGAACGCGGTGTGGGAAAAAGTCGGCCCCTACGTCAAGAAGAAGATCGCCGATGCTGTCGCAGGAGGTTTGACACCAGAACTCGGGCCCATCATCGCCAAGATAATAGGCGAGGCGGTCGCCTGGGTCGTCAACGAGCTCGTTGAGTGGATCATCGACGCATTCAAAGACGACCTGTTCCCGCCCTTCATCGCGAAGGTCACAATTCCGAGCATGTCCGCCCGTTGGAACTACCCGAACGGTACATGGGGAAACCCGTCCTCCGGGCTTCGGAAGGCGCATTTCTACGGCCACGGTGGTCACTATTACGTGCGGTACTACTGGAAGTTCTTCGTGTGATGCTGGACTCGGTATGCGTCGACTGGCATCCATCGACGAACTGAGGCGCAGCGCCGAGCCGTTCGAGCTCGCGGCATGGATGGCCGCGCAGGCTCAACCTCGCGACGATCCGGATTTCGTCGGATGGTCCGTGGAGTGCGGCGTGCGGTGTGGACGCGGGGTGCGGATCGGCCTTCTCGACTCGGGTCTGCGCTGGGCGCACCCGCTCTTTGCCCGGGCGAACATCCAGGGACGGGACTTCACCGGCTCGGGAAATCTCGGCTCATCGTCCGGGCACGGCACGGTCAGCGCGGCCCTGCTGGTCGCCGACGGGTGGTACCGGGGCCTGACGACCGGCGCGACACTGGTGTTCGCCAAAGTGCTCGGTGCCCGCGATGCCCGCCGGACGAGGTCCGCCATTGCCCGGGCCGTTCGGTGGGCCGCCCACGAGGGCGCACAGGTGATCGCCATGCCGTTCGGGTCGGCCTCATACTGCGACGACGTCGTCCGCGCTGTCCGCGAGGCGCAGGAGGCCGGATCGGTGATCTTCGCTGCCTCGGGAAGGGAGCACGGTGTCGCGGCCTTCCCGGCGACGCTGCCCGGCGTGGTATCGGTGGGCGCGGTCGGTCGATGCATGGGCTCCGGTCGGCCAGACGTGCGCACGTGGGGCACGGACGTTCCGGCGGCGAACCCAGACCCGACCCTCGCCACCGGCTCCTCCGTCGCGACCGTGTTGGCGGCCGCCTTGCACATACTGCGGCAATACGCCGCTCCGCAGCCATGAGCGAGCCATGAGCAGCCGATGAGGAAGCCATGCGGATGCGGGTTCGGGAGCCGGAGGCCGCCGGAAATCCCGCTCGGCGGCGACATCCCCGTGCCGGGTCACGACGTCGGTCCTCCCATCGGCGGTCCGGCCCAGCTGAGCTTGTCCCCGTAGTGCTTGTGGCCACGGCGGCGAACGACGCAGGGATTCGAGTGGGAGTTCAGCGAGCAGGTCCCGGGGAGATGCAGCTCAGCGCTGTCATGGTGAGCCTTCTCCATTTTCGATAGTTCTGCCTGGGAAGTTGTGACGTGGGAGAGCACACTCGATAAAGCCCTCGCGCTGAGCGATCTCGGCAGCTCGCTCGCAGAACCAGGTCTTGCCGATGCCGGCCTCCTCCCCCGGACACCACGATCACTTGACGGCGCCCATCCCTTGCCCTGGCCCGCGTGTGGGGCCGGTGCTGGTCGCACGGCGGTGCTCCGGCGT
>JAIVJN010000282.1 GCA_020200025.1 Acidobacteriota bacterium
CGAGAAAATCGGTCTTGCCCTTGTACCAGTCGAAGGACGATTTCACCACAGCGAGCGGTGTGACCGACCCCTCCCACATCACGAATCCGACGCCTGGCACGAACAACTGGAACTCGCCGGTCTCGGGATCCATGGCAATCAGGTGCACCCACGCGTTGTCGAGCAGCTCGCGGATCGCCGCCTGCCGGCCGTAGATCTCACCCAGAATCGCGACGGGTGACTCGACAATCAATTGGAGGCGCATGGGCTCGTGGACCTCGACCATCTGCTTCGGCAATCCCGTGCGAAGATCGCTCATCGCGCCTTCCATGACACCGATCATGCCGCACACGTTGTGCGGAACTTTCGTGTCCGAGCCCCACCGGATGTTGTCCACGGTCGAGAAGTAGTACTCGAGATTGATGCCGGCCCCCACGGGCCCCACCGCGAGGAGAATGCGCTCCAGAATCAGGCCGCCGGGATCCTGCGAGGGGTCGTACGAGATGACGAAGGCCCGGCGATCCAGGAAGACACCCTGCGTGATCGAGCGGCGCCCGACCACTGCGCATGCGTTCGTCGCGTGCCCCCACTCGGGGCGGACCTGGCTCAGGTCCATCGAGCGGCCTTCGATGTGCAGAAGTGAACGGTACAGCGATGCGTCCTTCGGGGCGGACGCGAACCGCCGGCACCGCTCCTGCGCGGATCGGGCGCGCGCCTCGTCGAGATCCAGCGTCAGGGTGGTCCATTCCTTCCGGTGTGTTGCGGGAATGTCCTCCTCGTCGTAGAACGTATACTCCTCCGAGCAGGTGTTGTGCATGGCGCCGACGAACCACGTATCGTCGGGGATGTCGATGCCACGCTCGCGCAGCAGGGCTCGAACTTCCGGCCGGTTCGCCAGCGCCGCGAACGCGCGCCCGTTGGGTCCGCCATGCTTCCCGCCGCAGGCGCCGCAATCGTGGGCGGACTCGTGCGGATTGTTCATGCTCAATGACCCATGCCCGGTGAACACCACGAGACGCGCGAAGCCGTAGGTGAGCCCCAGGTTGCGCAGCATCGCCTCGACCTTCTCCGCCTGTTCCCCGACAGTGAAGCCAAGCCCGGTATGCTGCTCCGCCGCTGAATCAGGAGGAGTTTCATCGGGCCGGTTTACGGCGAGCGTCGTTCGAACCGGGGGGATGACCCGCTGCCGTATCGTCTTCACGGCTCGCGCATAGCGGTGCGGGGCCAGCACCTTGCCGAACAGCGGCAGCGCCTGGGGAAGCCCGACCAGGTCGAGAAGGAAGTAGGCGGAGACGGCGTTCCGCTTCGTCTCCCAGTATGTGTTGTGGGCGACGTCATACCAGCCCGCGCGTCGTCGATGTGTCTCGAGACGTTCCGTCTCGCGAGGCCGCGCGACCTCAGCCACGTGATGCACCGGCGTTATGACCGGGGGACAGAGCGGTGTCGTCTCGTGGTCATCGAGGCCGCGGTAGTTCATCGCGACGCCGAAAAACCCCGCGGCCCCCAGCGTCTCATAGCCGGGATCGATTTCCTCGACGTGACGATGGATGGCTTCCTCACGTTCGTCGATACAGAAGACAATCTGCGCGCGAGGGCGCGTGTCTCTCGTTCTCCATCGCCCTCTGCCGCGGTTGTTCGCAAGGGCATTGAGAACCTCCTCCCGATAGTGCCGTTCGTACGCGCCGAGCCAGACCGGTCCGTGCGCCGTGCCGGGAAACGCGTCCAGGGCGCCGAGCAGCCGGTCGCGCTCCTCAGGAGCGAGCGCGCGTATCTCTCCGGCCTCGAGGCCGAGGAACTGGGCCAGATGGAAGAGTCGCCATGCGCCTCCCAGCGCGGATTCATGTGCGACCGCGCCGCTCTGCCGATGCGCCCAGATCATGTCCGCCAGGATCGTCCAGCGATTCACCCCCTCGTCGCCCGACGGCGATTGCGCGGCAAGCGTGCGGGCCTGCCGGGTGAGAAACTCCGGCAGATCCCCGCTGTGGAGCGCGCGCCGTACGAAGAACTCGGCGAGGTGCGTACGGAAGTACTGGTGCAGGGTCTCGACATCAGGGTCGAGCTGCCAGGTGGACCGGCACACCTTCTGGATCAGCAGCGTCTCGTAGAACAGCCGTACAGCCAGAAACTGAATGAGATCAACGGGCTGGACCTGTTGCGGCGGGTATGCCGGACGGCTCACCCGCCAGGCGATCATGCCTGCCCAGCCTGGCAGTTGCGTGAGTAACCGGCCGAGGTACGTACCCCAGTGCTGCTCCTTCACACCCAGATCGTGGAGGTGGCCGATGACCGCGTCCTGGGCCAGCGCAGGGAGATGGTGAAGCCTGTCGCGCCAGGCCGGGAGACCGTTGAGGTCGAACCCGTAGTCCGAATCGGCCAGATTCTTCCACGCGTCATAAAAGCCGAGACCGCGGCCGGGCATGCGCCACGCGGCAAGCCCCTCATCGAGAAACGCCGCGCAGCGCTTGATCATGTACCGGTTGACCGTGTCACTGAGATCATCCCCGGTCAGCTCGAGCAGGAAGTCGCTGTGCGACTTGTCGCGTCCGAACCGCTCCATCTCCTTGTCCAGCATCCGTTCAGCGAACGCCAGCATTCGCCGTCTCGGGTCTCTGTCGCGGAGCTGCGCCGACAAATCGGCGCAGCGCGCCTGGTCGCGTCGGAGCTCCTGCAGTTGTTCGGCGTTCATGTCTCCGTTTCGCGTGCGGTCTTCCAGAGACGTGGTCTGCAGCCTGGCAAGGGCTTCCAGCGCATCGAGGCCGCGGCGGTTCAAGGCCGTTGGGCCGAGGTAGTGGAGCAGGATCGCGGAGAGGTGTCCGGCTTCCGACATGAGAGGATCCCCCCCGGGCCGCCGCTCGCGTGAGCGCGCCGCGGCTGTGTCCAGAAGTGCCAGGATCGCGTCGCTGACACCGGTCGAAAGAGGAATCGGTGGCCCTCCCCATCTCTGGATGAGCGCGAAGTGCTCGTTCAGAAGCTCGGGCAGCGCGTCCGGATCCTGTTCGTGGAGATCACCGGGGTTCGTCATGGAAAACGGGTCATCGCGGTCGCAGCTCGCGAGGCAGGCGTGCCAGAGCGGCAACAGCGCGTAGGCTTCGAGGTCTTCCCCGAAGTGGCGTGCGATGGCGTCGAACGTGCCCGCGACGCCGAAGTGCCGGCGGGCGATGCCGTTCAGCAGGCGGCGTTCCTCGCGCAGCCAGGTCCGCCGGACGTCGTCGCGTGTCGCGTCGCCGGAAGGCAGATCGCTGCAGTGCCGGTCGATGCCGGCGAGATAGCCTTCGCGCCGGTCCGCCGGAATACCCATGCGGTCGAGCAGCCGTTCGACCGGTTCTCCACTGGCGGCCGTGACGTCCGCCGCAGCACGCCGCGCGACCTCAGCTCGCAGAACCGCCGGCATATTCAGGTCGGTATGGGCGTAGATCCAATCGGACAGAGTCCACGTTGCTCCCACGCGATCCAGACTGCGCCCGAGCGCCAGCTTCGCCTTACCGACCAGCACCGAGCGCGTCGTGTCGGGCACGTCGTGACGGAACCGTCGATCGGCGGCACGCTCCCGCAGTTCGAAGCGCAGGCGGCCGCGGTCAACCGCCTCGATGCCGTGCAGCAGATGGTGACGGCGGACCTCGTCGCTGTCGATCGTCCTGCCGGCGATCGTGGCCAGAACGTCGCGCTCCGTGGCCGGGGAGTGCGCTGCCATGGCCACTCGGATGTCGTCGTCGGTGATCCGCCCGGACGCGTAGAAGCTGCGGAACTGTCCGTTGTCGAGGTAGCCGCGCCCGCCCAGAACCCGCTCCCCTTCAGCGAGGGCCTTTTCGAACGGCTGGTGCTGCAGGCCGTGCAGCGTGTTGTGATGAATGAATGTCGAAATTGGCCCCTGCGGCGGCAGGAGGTGGCTGAAGTGGGCGACCTCGTGCTCCAGGTGATGACGCATCTCGCCGGTTACCGTGAACACCATGGCGTGTTTCCTACCGGAAAATCGCGGCCATCTGCGTGAGCGTCGCGTCCATGATGTTCAGGACGGCGCTCGGGAAGACTCCCAGCGCCACCATCAGGAGTGTCAGCGGCGCGATCGCCACCAGTTCACGAACGCTGATGTCCTCGAGGGCGGCCCACCTGGGATTGAGCGGGCCCATGAACATTCTTCCGATCGTGCGGAGGGAATACGCCGCCGTAATGAGAATGCCGGCACCGGCGATCAGGATCCACAGCCCCCAGCGCTGGAAGGCGCCGATCAGCACGTGCAGCTCGCTGACGAACTGCGCCAACCCAGGCAGGCCCATCGACGCGAGGAGTGCGAGCGACATGAGCGACGAATAGAGGGGGATGCGCGCCGCCAGTCCTCCGAACTCCGTCAGCTCTCGCGTGTGGGCGCGCTCGTAGATCACGCCCACCAGGAAGAACAGCGCACCGGTGATGACCCCGTGCGTCAGCATCATGAGGAGGGCACCGGTGAAGCCCATGATGTTCAGTGCCGCGATACCGATCAGGACGAAGCCCATGTGATCGATCGAAGAGAACGCCACCATGGCCTTCAAATCCGTTTGACGCCACGCCAGCAGGGCGCCGTAGATGATGTTGATCGCGCCGATGACGAGCAGGGCCGGCGCGAACCATTCGAGCCCCTGCGGCAGCAAGCCGCTGACCCGGAGGAGTCCGTAGGCTCCGAGCTTGAGCAGCACCCCGGAGAGCATGATGCTTACCGGGGTCGGCGCTTCCACGTGCGCCAGCGGCAGCCAGCCGTGCAGCGGGAAGGCGGGGATCTTGACCGCGAATCCGATGAAGAACGCGAGGAACGGCAGTATCTGGAAGGCCTGATCCCATCCATCTCGCGTCCGGGCCTCCATCAGCCCGATCATGTCAAAGGTGTGCGGGTCCGCCTTGAGGTAGACGGCGATGATCCCCAGGAGCATGAAGATCGATCCCCCCAGGGTATACAGGAAGAAGCTCATCGTGGCCTGGTTCCGCTTGTCGCCGCCCCAGAGCCCGATCAGGAAGAACATCGGGACGAGGCCCATCTCCCAGAACACGTAGAACAGGAACCAGTCCTGCGCGACGAACACGCCCAGGATCGCGAACTCGAGCAGCAGCAGCCAGGCGAAGTAGCCCTTGACCCGCTCCGTGATACTGAAGGACGCGATCACAGCGACAAGCGACAACAGCGTCGCCAGCAACACGAGCGGGAAGGACAGTCCGTCGACGCCGAGCGCGTACGTCATGCCCAGCTCTGGAATCCATTCCCGTCGTTCGGTGAACTGGAGCGCCGCGGTGGCGCGATCGAAGCGGAAGAACAAACTCCAGGCGAGGACCAGCGACACCGTCGCGCCCGCGGCTGCGACGCTTCGGATCAGCTGCACGTGTCGCTTGGGCACGAGCAGGACGATCAGCACGCCCGCGAGCGGCACCCAGGTAATCAGACTCAGGATCGGCATCTGCCTGCCCCCGTCACCGGTTTTGGCGGTGGTTGGCCGCCTTCGCTACGCGGCCGTGACCAGGGCCGAGAGCGGCTCAGCCGTGGCATGACGCAGGTGGGTCAAGCCGGTCTTCTCGACATGACCGCCTTCGCGCTCGTACTCCTGCTCGAAATCCTCGAGCCGCTCCACCACCGTGTGGTCTACGAAATGGCACTCGGTGAAGTCGAGGACGACCGTCTGGCCCGGCGGGATCCTGTCCAACGTGGCCCTGAGACCCATGAAGTTTCCGAACCCGAGCGCTCGCTTCAGCCGGACCACCGTCTTGCCATCGGTCTGGGACGTTTGAACGGAGGCCTTGAATAGGTTCCCCAGGGACGTGCCGCGCACAACCGCAACGATCAGTCCAAGAAGGATGCCGAATACGACACCTACCAGCAGGTCTTCGGCGACGACGATGGTCGTCGTGGCCAGCATGAAGAGGAACTCCTCCGTGCCGATGCGCTTCGCGTGAACGAACTGCTTCGGGTGTGCAAGTCTCCATCCGACGACGACGAGGATGCCCGCCAGCGCCGCCAGCGGAATCATTTCGAGGACGAACGGAATGAGGCCGACGCAGATGAGGATGAATACGCCGTGGAAGAAGTTGGACCAGCGCGTCTTCGCGCCATTGAAGATGTTTGCGGAACTTCTGACGACTTCCGCGATCATCGGCAGGCCGCCCAGGAAGCTCGAGATCATGTTTCCGACCCCCTTGCCCAGGAACTCACGATTCATGTTCGAGCGGCGCTTGTACGGATCCATCTTGTCCATCGCGGCAGCGGTGAGCAGCGACTCCAGGCTGGCCACGAACACGAACGCGACGATCCACCGGATGGACGTACCGGTGAAAACCTTCGAGAAATCGGGGGTCGTCAGACCGCCCAGGAGGCCACCTTCGGGCAGTTGGAGCAAGAGCCGCGGGTCGGTCGCGGCGAGGTTGAACGTGATTCCCAGGACCACGCCGACTATCGCCGCAACGAGCGGGGCCGGGACGAACCTGGCCACCTGCTTGAGCGCCGGCCACAGGAACATGATCAGAACGGCGACCACCCCGATGATCGTAGGGTAGAACTCGGCCCGCGATATGGCGTCAGGAAGAGCCAGGATCGAGTTGGACCCGTGCAGGACCGGCCACTCGCTGGGGATGATGTGTGCGATCTCTGTGACGCCGAGCGCGACCGGGATCTGGCGTGCCATGATGATGACGCCGATGCCGGCCAGCATCCCGTGGACCACGGAGAGCGGAAAGAAGTTGGTCATCTTCCCCGCCCTGAGGAGTCCCAGCAGGATCTGAAGCGCTCCACACACGACACCTACCGCGAGCGCGTACCTGTAACCGGCCAGCGGATCCCCTTCGCCAAGCGCTTCAATGGCGCCCAGCACGATCACGATAAGGCCCGCCGCAGGGCCGTTGATCGTGACATACGATCCGCTGAGTAAGGAAACGAGCACGCCACCGACGATGGCGGTGATGACACCGGCAATGGGCGGAGCCCCCGAGGCGAGCGCGATTCCGAGTGAAAGTGGAAGCGCGATCAGGAAGACGATGAATCCCGCGAGGATGTCGGACTTCCAGTTCTCGGCCAGTCCTGGAAGCCAGTCCTTGGGTATTGCAGGTCTCGGCTGGTGGACTTCGGCTGTTTCTGCGTGCATCGCTCCAACCCTCCTGTGTGGGTACTACCCCGCAGCCATTCGCTGGCGATCCTGCAACAACGCCTTGACCATGTCCCGGATGGAGAGCACGCCGACAAGGCGCCCCTTGTCAGCCACCACGAGGTGACGAAATCCCCTCTCCATCATCGTCCGGGCGGCATCGACGACGTGCCATTCCGACGTTATGGCCACAGCGTCGGACGTCATGTAGGCCGATACGAGCGTCTTGCCCGGGTCAACGCCCTCTGCCATGGCGCGCAGGAGGTCCCGCTCGGTGATGATCCCGAAACCCTCGCCGCGCGGCTGCGGACTCACCAGCGCCGAGCCCACGCGGCGGGCACGCATCCGTTTCGCCGCTTCTGAGAGTGTCTCATCGTGGCGTACTGCAACAATGTCCCGCTCGGTCACAAACGATCGGACGATCATCGGCGACCGCCAGAAGCTGCACGGTTACAGATCTCGGGAACCATGAACCTAGAATCCCTTGCCCAGGGTGACACCGAACACCATCGCCCTGTGTCCGCCGACGAAGTCGACAGACACGCCAGGCGAAATCGTTAACGACCGGATGCCGGGAAGATCGACCGCGGCACCGACTCGGAAGAGCGGGTCGCGATGGCCGTGAGAGAACTGCACGCCTGGACCGGCGAACAGCTTGAGAGGTTCAACGGGCCGCAGCGACAGCGTCGCGGCCACGATCACGTGCTTGGGGTCGTCGCCGATGGCAGCGTCGATCAACGCCCCTACGCCGAGCCGTTCGTGTGCGACCGGGAGGCGGCGCTCGTAGTCGGCGCCGGCCGTGAAGCTCGAATGCCCCTCGGCTCGCGTCGCCCCGAGGAAGAGGCCGGCGTGATGCTTGTGATGGCCGCCATGATCCTGTGCGCCATGATCCTGCGCAGAAAGGATCGTCGGGACGGTCGTGGAGAGGATGAAAGCCAAAGCCCGGACGAAGATGCGAGCGCTCCTCTTCTGCTCCACTGCGTTTCTCTCGAGCGTTGATCGCTCGCCTCAGCCACCTCGCGCGAGCACGCGACACGATGTGCGATCGCGAACGGCCGCCGCAGTGCAGGGCCTGTGCCGCCCGCTGGCGTGCGGTAGATCGCGGCGATCCCGCTTTTTAGTTGAGGAAACACAGATGGCGAATGGGCCTCGCGGCGTATCGTCCAGGGTCTGGACGCGCTTTCTAGACTCTGGAGACGATTCCATGCTGTTTTATCTTCTGGTACAGCGAACTGCGCGGGATGCCCAGACGACGCGCGGCCGCCTCCACTTGGCCGCCCTCCTCGCGCAGCACCTGCTCGATGTGCCGGTGCTCGAGCTCGCGCAGCGTCACGCGTGTGGACGTAGCGGCCTCGGGCACGCGTGGAGTCAGGCGCAAGTCGCCTCGATGGAGCACCGGGCGGTCGCTGAGCAGGACGGCGCGCTCGAGGACGTTGCGAAGCTCGCGGATGTTTCCAGGCCATGCATAGCTCTGCAGCAACC
>JAIVJN010000050.1 GCA_020200025.1 Acidobacteriota bacterium
GTGCTGAGGTACTTAGGTGCTCAGGTACTTAGGTGCTCAGGTACTTAGGTGCTCAGGTACTTGGGTGCCGTGTGCCCGTGTTCCGCCTGCCGACCGCGAGTGCAGCCGGCTGGTTCTTAAACCACACTTCCCACGAGGAGGATTCCTATGGGTTCATCCGATCCGCTGTTGGCGCCCTTGCCGGATGCTGAACGCCGCGAGGTTGGCGGCGTCACGCTCGACATCGTTCGGACGGGCGCGTCACGCGTGAAGCGTGTCGTCTACCCCGCCGGCTTCCGCTGGTCGACGCACATGAAGCCCATCGTTGGGGGCGATCGGTGCATGCACACCCATGTCGGCTTCCTCGCCCGCGGAAGCGTGCACGTCGAGTACGAGGACGGGTGCACCCTCGAGCTGACCGCGCCGCAGGTGATGGCAGTCGAGCCCGGTCACGACGCGTGGGTCGTCGGTCAAGAGCCCGCCGTGCTCATCGAGATCGATTTCGAAGGCGACAGCGTCGAACGGCTGGGCATGCCAGCGCGGCACAGAGAGCATCGTTAGGAGTGCAGAGTTCAACGAACAGGTGCGATGTCCAGGTGCGACAGGTGCGTTAGGTACTCAGGTACTTGGGTGCGGGTGCGGGGCGCGCACACCTAAGTACCTAAGTACCTGACGCACCTCTACCCCGCCTGCCGTCTGCCCCCTGCCGTGTGCGTGTGCCGTATGCCGCCTGCCGCCGTCTGCCGTACGTCCACGAGCCCTTAGCGTTATGATCCGGCTGTGCCACGCGCGACCGTGTATTTGATTGGCGCCGGCCCAGGAACTCCCGATCTCATCAGCGTGCGAGGACTCCGCTGTTTGCAGGCGGCGGACGTCGTCATCTACGACCACCTGGTCCACCCGCGGCTGTTGAACGAGGCGTCACCACGGGCCGAGAAGATCGACGTCGGACGCGCGGCGCCCGAACGGCTCGATCAAGAGGCGATTTGCTACCTCATCAGCGAGAAGGCACGCGAGGGTCAGCTCATCGCGCGCCTCAAGTGGGGCGATCCCTTCGTCTTCGATCAGGGCGGCGTCGAAGCGCTCTTCCTGCACGAACAAGGGATCCGATTCGAAGTCGTGCCCGGTGTGCCTGCCGCAGTGGGCGCGCCGGCGTATGCCGGCATTCCCCTCACCTACCCGGGTGGTGGCGACACGGTGACCTTCGTTCGCGGCCACGAATCGGAGGGACGACAGCCCGCGCGTGTTGACTGGCGGGCGCTGGCGTCTCTCGATGGCACGATCGTGTGCTACGCGGGACCGCGCCAGTTGCCCAAGATACTCGATGCGCTCCTTTCGCACGGGCGTCCCGGTGACGAAACCGCCGCCATCATCGTGAACGGCACCCTCCCCTCGCAGTCGACGACGACCGGCACGCTCGCGGAGCTGGCGCGCACCGTGCGCGAACAGTGGCAAGCGTCGCCCGCCCTGCTCGTCGTGGGCGACGTGGTCGGGCTGCGCGAGCATCTCCGATGGTTCGACGAACGGCCCCTCTTCGGCCGCCGGGTGCTCGTGACGCGCTCACGCGATCAGGCCGGAGAGACGATTGGATCGTATTCACGAGCGCCAATGGCGCCAACGCATTCCTGGATCGGCTGCTGGCCGGCGCGCGCGATGTGCGTGCCCTCGCCGACGCCAAGCTGTGCGCGGTGGGCCCCGGCACCGGCGGCAGGCTGGCACGTCTCGGGTTGAAAGTGGATCTCATACCCGAGGATCATCGGGCCGAAGGGATCGTGGCCGCGATGAGCGAGCTCGGCGGCCTCGAGGGTTGTCGTGTGCTCTTCCCAAAAGCCGACATTGCGCGAGATGTGGTCCCCGAGCAACTGCGCGCCGCCGGTGCCATCGTCGACGAAGTCGTGGCCTACCGCACCATCACCGCGGAGCCGGACGCTCATCTCGACATGTATCGGCAGCTCCTCGACCGGCGCATCGACGTGGTGACGTTCTCGAGCGCGTCGGCGGTGCGGGCGTTCGTCGCCATCTACGGTGACGAGCAGGCGGCCGATCTCCTCAGCCACACCGCTGTCGCCACCATCGGGCCAGTCACGGCGGACGCGGCGGCCCGCTATCAGATCCAACCGTCGATCATGCCGGAGACCTCGACGATACCGGCACTGGTCGACGCGATTGTCGCGCACTTCCGCGCCGCGGCGCCCGCCGCCCCCGAGCTGCTGACGTGACGCAAATCGCCACCACTCTGGCGCTTGCCCGCCGGATGCGGCGACTGCGCCGCTCGACAGCCATTCGCGGTCTGGTTCGCGAGACGAGACTAGCTGTCGATCAATTGATTTACCCGCTGTTCATCTGCGCGGGCCACGGCGTCCGACGTGACGTTCAGTCGATGCCTGGTGTGGCGCAGCTTTCGGTGTTCGCGAGGCCGCGGCCGCCCACGGGCAAGGCATCCCCGCCGTGCTGCTCTTCGGTCTGCCGCCGACCAAGGACGATGACGGCACGGCGGCCTACGACATGCGGGGACCGGTGCAGCAAGCCGTCGCGGCGCTCAAGGCCGCCCTGCCCGATCTTCTGGTGATCACCGATGTCTGCCTGTGCGAGTACACGTCGCACGGCCACTGCGGCGTTCTCGACCAAGCCGAGATTGCCAACGACCTCACCGTCGAGCGCCTGGTCCGCACCGCGGTCTCGCACTCCGTGGCAGGAGCAGACATGGTGGCGCCGTCAGACATGATGGATGGCCGCGTCGCCGCGATTCGCACGGCGCTCGACGCGCGCGGCTTCGAGCGAGTGGCGATCATGGCCTATGCCGCGAAGTACTGTTCCGGCTTCTACGGCCCCTTTCGCGAGGCCGTCGATTCGGCGCCGATGTTCGGCGACCGGCGCAGCCATCAGATGGATCCCGCCAACGCCGACGAGGCGCTGCGCGAGGTCGAGCTCGACATCGCCGAAGGCGCGGACATCGTGATGATCAAACCGGCGATGCCGTACCTGGATGTTCTCTGGCGCGTCAAATCGCGTTTCGGCTATCCCACGGCCGCCTACCAGGTGAGCGGCGAGTACTCGATGATCAAGGCCGCGGCGCGAAATGGCTGGATTGACGAAGAGCGTGCGATGCTGGAATCGCTGACCGCCATCCGCCGCGCCGGCGCCGACATGATCGTCACCTACTTTGCGCGCGACTTCGCCCGCGCGCTCGGAAAGGGTTAACAGGCCCATGCGCGAGGCGGTGCAACTCGGTGTCAGAACCGGTAGCCATGAGCGTGCCTCTCGTCAGGGCGCCTCCTGCGGCCTGCTCGTTGCGGTGCTGCTCGTTGCGGTGCTGCTCTCAGCGGCCGGGTGCGCAGGCGGTCAAAGCCCACCGGCGCCTAGTGCCGACATCATCATCAGAGGCGCCACGATCGTCGATGGCTCGGGAACGTCGGCGCGGCGCGGGGACGTCGCCATCAAGGACGGGACCATCGTCGCCGTCGACGAGCAACTCTCCATTGAGGCGGAGCGGGTCATCGATGCCAAAGGCCGCGTGCTGGCGCCCGGGTTCATCGACCTGCACAGCCACTCGGATATCCCGCTGGTGACCGACGGGAACGCGCAAAGCAAGATTCGGCAAGGCGTGACTACCGAGGTGATCGGCGAATCGGGCTCGGTGGCGCCGCGCAAGGATGCGGCACCGGGATCACCCTGGACCGATTTCGACGGCTATTTCGCAGCGCTCGAAAAGAACGGCATCTCGGTGAACGTGTTGTCGTACGTCGGCCTCGGCACGGTGCGCGAGCTCGTCGTCGGTGAAGAAGACCGGCCGGCTACCGCCGAGGACGTGCAAGGGATGCGCGCCCTCGTGCAACGCGCACTTGATCAAGGCGTATTCGGCGTGTCCACTGGCCTCATCTATCCCCCGAACGCCTACGCCTCGCTCGACGAGCTCGTGGCACTCTCGCAGCTAGCCGGTGCAGCGAACGGCTTGCACGCCTCACACCTTCGTTACGACGGTGCCAAGCTGCGCGAGGGGTTGGAGGAGATCATCGCAATCGGCGAACGCGGTGCCGTTCCCGTTCACATCTTCCACGTGAAAGTCACCGGAGCACGAAACTTCGGTCGCATGAAAGAAGTGATTGAGATCGTCGAGGCGGCACGCGCCCGTGGCGTGACCGTCAGCGCTGACCAGTATCCCTATGTAGCCAGCAGCACCAGCCTCACGGCGACGATTCCGCAGTGGGCGGAGAATGGTGGCAGCGACCGCCTGATCGAGCGCCTCAAGGATCCGAAACTGCGCGCCCGCATACGCAAGGACATGGAGGATCCCAACCCCACCTGGGAGAATCGCTACCAGTCGGCCGGAACGTGGGACAACATCCAGCTTGCCTCGATCGGCCGCACGCGCGGCGGTAACGGGACGAGCCAGTCGCCCAATCGAAAGTACGAGGGCATGCGCATCGGGCAAGCCGCGAAGCTGGCAGGCAAGGATCCCTTCGCCTTCGTGTTCGACCTGCTGATCGAGGAGAAGGGATCGGTCGGTTGCGTGTACTTCATCATGTCGGAAGATGATCTGAAACTGGCGCTGCGCCAGCCCTGGGTCGGCATCGGCTCCGATGGCTCGGCGCTGGCGACCGAAGGACCGCTGAAGACGGGCGTGCCGCACCCGCGCAACTTCGGGACGTTTCCGCGCGTCCTGGGACGATACGTACGCGAGCAGCAGGTGATCAGCCTGGAGGAGGCGATTCGCAAGATGACGTCGCTCCCCGCCAGCATCCTCGGATTACCCGACCGCGGCACGATCGCGGCGGGAAAGCAGGCCGACCTCGTGCTCTTCGATCCGGGCACCGTCACCGATCGCGCGACGTTCGAAGACCCGTTCCAGTATCCCGTCGGCATCGATACGGTCATCGTCAACGGCGAGGTCGTGCTCGATGACGGGCGGCATACGAACGCGCGACCGGGTCGGGTGCTCAAGCGGAGAGACAATCGCTCCACCGATTCTCGGGATTGAGATGGGGCTGCTGCCGCAATGACATTCGTGTCCGCGCCACGCGCTCACATCGCTTGATCTCGTCGTGCGAAGCCAGAAGCCGATCAAATCGACCAAGCTGTTCGCCCGGGCAGAGAACGTGATGCCGGGCGGCGTGAGCAGCCCGGTGCGTGCGTTCAAGGCGGTCGGCGGCACACCGAGGTTCATCGCGCGGGCGTCAGGTGCGCGGCTCACCGATGTCGACGGCAAGGCGTATATCGACTACGTGATGTCGTGGGGTCCTTTCATCCACGGCCACGCGCCTCGCGGCCTGGCTGCGGCGTTATCGCGGCAGGCGCGGCTCGGCACCAGCTTCGGGGCTCCGACCGCACAAGAAGTGGAGATGGCCGAGCGGGTGCGCGAGCTCGTGCCGTCGATGGCCCGCGTCCGCTTCGTCAGCTCCGGGACCGAGGCGACGATGAGCGTCGTGCGGGTGGCTCGCGCGGCAACGACGCGCGAGAAGATCATCAAGTTCGAGGGCTGCTACCACGGTCACGCCGATGCGTTCCTCGTCAAGGCCGGATCGGGCGCGCTGACACTCGGATCTCCTACGAGCCCGGGCATCCCGGCAGGAGCGGTCTCGACCACGCTCGTCGCCGCGTACAACAATCTTCCGTCAATCGAACAGCTTTGCACCGTCCACCGCGCCGAGATTGCGGCGATCATCATCGAGCCGGTCGCTGGCAACATGGGAGTCGTCTTGCCCGAGCCCGGGTTCCTTGCCGGACTTCGTGAGCTGTGCACGCGCGAGGGCATGCTGTTGATCTTCGACGAAGTGATGACGGGGTTTCGGCTGGCGCCGGGCGGCGCCCAGCAACTCTTCGGCATCACTCCGGATCTGACCTGCCTGGGCAAGATCATCGGCGGCGGCTTGCCGGTGGCGGCGTATGGGGGGCGGGCCGATCTGATGGACCTGGTCTCCCCAAGCGGTCCCGTCTATCAGGCCGGCACGCTGTCGGGCAATCCCATGGCGATGGTGGCGGGCCTGTGGGCGCTCAAACGGCTCTCGAAGGGTTTGTATGCGACGCTGAGCGGACTCGGCGAGCGCCTGGCACTCGGCTTGTCGGATGCGGCCCGACGTGCCGGCGTGCCTCTGCAGGTCAACGCGATCGGATCGATGATCACCCCGTTCTTCACCGCCGCGCCGGTGCGCGACCTGACGAGCGCACTCACGGCGGACACCCGCGCGTTTGCGACGTTTTTCCAGCGGATGCTCGAAGCGGGCGTCTACGTGCCGCCGTCGCAATTCGAATCGTGGTTTATCTCGACGGCGCACACGCGGAAGGATATCGATCAGACGATCACTGCAGCGCGCGCGGCGATGGAGAAGGTGGCGGCAGCCACCGGATAACCGGGTTACTCTCGCGCGACCGCGGAGCAACCCGGCCTTCTGTTATCTGATCGTCAGCGGCTGGTCGATGCGGATGCGGAGCACGGTGCCGGCGGGGAGCCGCACGTCTTCGCCTTCGGTGGCCGCGACGACGGTCACCGTCGCGCGAAGCGGATACGAGCGCCCGTTCACGGAGATCTGGTCGAAGGTGAGCGTCAGGCTTCCCTTACGCTCGACTCGCCCGGCCTCTTTCACATCGCTCACGACGCCGCGCACGCGCGACCCGGCCGGAATGAGCACGCGACCCTCCTCGCGGAGGTCGACTTCGGTCGTGGCTTCGAAGCGATCCTCGACCTGTGCCGTGTTCGAGCTGAGCGCCGTCTCCAGGCGAACGTCGAGCTCGGTGCCGACCGGGATCGTGCCGCGAGAGGACCCCGATCGAGACGAGGTGGAGGACGACGAGCGCGAATCGCCGACCGGCGCGGTGGAGGTCGACGCATACGCGCCAGACGCGCCATCGTCGCCGCGAGCCCGTCCGCGCAGATTCTCGAGCTGGTCACGGACGTCGAGGAACGCCGCGCGCGGCACATTCCGCTCCTTGCGCTGCTTCACTTTGAGATAGATGACTTCTTCCTGGAGCTCATCCAATTGGGATTGAAGGGTACGCGCCGCCGCGGCGTCGCGCCTGCGGAGCGTCGCGATGTCGGTGCCGATGTCGTTGACCGTCTCCTGCAACCGCTCGATGTCGGCCGAGGACATGTCCTGTGCGGCGACGGGCGCCGTCAGGATCACCGTCGTCGCTATCGCGAAAAGCGCCTGCCACACTTTGCCGCGCATGAGAGCCTCCTTGCTCGGTGACGGTCGCCGAGAGGACAGCTCTGTCCCCTGACGATCTCATCAGTGAGACGCCCAACCGTCGAAATCTGGCGACGGCGGGCGGCTCTGTGAGCTACAGCAAGATTTGGGCCTTCACAGGCCCCAGGCTACGGGCTTCAGGCTCCGGGCTTGGGGCTACAGGCTGATGCGGGTGAGATCGTTGTAGATGACCGTGACCATCAGCATCATCAGGAGGACGAAGCCGGCCAGCAGCATCTTCTCCTTGAGGTGCACGCTGAAGTCGCGGCGTGCCACGGCCTCGAGCCCCATGATGGCGATGTGGCCGCCGTCCAGGATCGGAATGGGCAGCAGGTTCAGCAGGCCGAGATTCAGGCTGATGGTCGCCATGAGCGAGAAGAGCGCCACCCACCCGAGCTGGGCTGACTCGCCGGAAATCTGCGCGATTCCCACCGGGCCCATGAGTTGACGCGGCGAGGCGGCACCGACGAGCAGGTCGCGCAGAGTGATGAGGATCATCGTCGCGGTCTCGATGTTGCGCGTGACGCTCAAGGAAAACGCTTCGAGCGGGCCCGGCTGGAACGAGATCGTGGGGTTGGCGATGCTGATGCCGACCATCGCACTCTCGCCCCGCTGTTCCGGTGTGACGTCGAGGGTCTGCTCGGTTCCCTCGCGCCGGATGACGAAACGTACCGGTTGTCCCGCGCGCGACGAGATCGCCTCGGAGACCTGCGAGCTGAACACCATCCGCTTGCCGTCGATCGAGATGATGACGTCGCCGGCCTGCAGCCCGGCTCGTTCGGCGGGCTCGCCCGGGGTTACCGTTCGCACACTGGGATAGACGTCGGGCTGGACACCAATCGTTCCCACTTCGAACCGCGTATCGGAGCGCGTCGTGAGAGTCGTGGTGGCCGGCCGCACCTTGAGGCGTTCCTCTCGTCCCGCGCGCATGATGGTGACATCGATCTCACGATCGGGTCGCGACGAGATCGCCATGTCGAGCTGTTCCCACGTATCGATGTCGAGACTGCCAACCCGCACCACGACGTCGCCCGGTCGAATGCCGGCCTGCTCGGCGGGGGACCCCGGCTGCACGACACCGATGGCCGCCGGCTGGTCGAGAAACGCGAGCGTCTCAGCACCCTGCATCAACACGATGGCGAGCAGGATGACGGCAAGCGCAAGGTTCATGATCGGTCCCATGACCAGAATCTGGAACCGCTGCCACTTCGTCTTCGAGAGAAACTCGTCGGGACTGCCCGTGCGCTGGTCTTCGACGGTCTCGCCGGCCATCTTGACGTAGCCGCCGAGGGGAATCGCGCTGATGCAGTATTCGGTGTCGCCGCGGCGCACCTTGAGCAGCTTGGGCCCGAAGCCGAGCGAGAACGTCAGCACCTTGACGCCGTGCCAGCGAGCCATCAGGAAATGTCCCAGCTCGTGGACGAACACGAGCACGCCGAGGACGAAGGCGAACGCGAACAAGGTCGTCAAGGTTCACTACCTCTCGTCAGTCAATTCTAGCCCGAGGTGGCTGCTCGACCCGGGCGGCCTCGGGCGGGCCGGATCAGCCTCGAAGGCCTTCGCCGGCGCGAAGCGGCGCCGGAGGGCGCGCGTGCCACGCTCTTGCCAATTCGGCCGCGTGCGCCCGGGCCCAGCGGTCCACCGAACGGACCGCATCGAGTGTATCCGCCATCGCCGGCACGTGCGCATCCATGGTCGCCGCAATCAGCTCAGAGATCGCGGTGAAATCGAGTCGTCGCTCGAGAAACGCCGCCACGGCGATCTCGTTGGCCGCGTTCAGCACGATCGGCAGACTGCGCTCGGCTTCGAGCGCGCGATACGCGAGCCGCAGGCAGGGGAAATCGTCCCACGGCGGCTCATGAAACTCGAGACGAGCACAGGTCGTGAGGTCGAGGTATGGCATGGGCGCGTCCCACCGCTCCGGGTAGGAGAATGCGTATTGAATCGGCAACCGCATGTCGGTAATCCCCATTTGAGCGATCACCGAGCCATCACAGAGCTCGATCATCGAGTGCACGATCGATTGCGGGTGAATGAGCACGCTCATTTGTGAGCCGGGGACGCCGAACAGCCAGTGCGCCTCGATCACCTCGAGCCCCTTGTTCATGAGCGTCGCGGAATCGACGGTGATCTTCGGGCCCATTTGCCAGGTCGGGTGCTTGAGCGCCTCTGCGGCGGTCACCTGGCGCAAGCTCGCACGATCGCGTCCGCGGAACGGGCCCCCCGACGCCGTGAGGATCAGCCGTCGCACGTCACCAGGCGACCGTCCGTGCAAGCACTGATGAATGGCGTTGTGCTCGCTGTCGACCGGCAGAATCGGCACACCCTTCCGCCGGGCCGCCTCCATGACGAGCCCACCAGCCATGACGAGCACCTCCTTGTTCGCGAGCGCGATCGTCTTACCGGCGTCAATGGCGGCGAGGACTGCGTCGAGGGCGGCTGTCCCGGACGAGGCGCACAACACGAGGTCGACGTCCGGATGTGTCGCCACCGCGACCAGTCCCTCGGCGCAGCGCGCCACCTGTTCTGCGAACAACGCAGCGTTGCTGCCGGCGGCGAGCGCGACGACGCGCAGCTTGGTGGCGTGCGTCTCGACGACGGCCAGCGCGCTGGCGCCGATCGATCCCGTCGATCCCAGGATGGCGAGGTGTTTCACAGTGACTCACTCAGGCTTGACGGCCTGGGGACCTGGAGGCCCTGGGTCCGGAAGCCCCATTTTGCCTTTCGAAGTCCAACCCGCGAGCCTCCAAGCCGCCGAGCCTGACCGTGCGCGAGGCGTCATCACAACGATCGCAGATAGTAGTAGAACACCGGCGTGGCAAAGAGCAGGGCGTCGATCCGATCGAGCACGCCCCCGTGGCCCGGAATGAACGTCGCGCTATCTTTCACGTTCGCGGCTCGCTTGAGCATCGACTCGAAGAGATCGCCAAAGATGCCCGTCGCGACGATCAAGACGCCGATACCCGCAAGGGACGCGGGGGCCGCGATCGGCAGCAGAAACCGGCCGCCGACGACCAGTGCCAGCGGGCCGAGGACGAAGCCGCCGATAGCCCCCTCGCGCGTCTTCTTGGGGCTGAGCCTCGGCGCCAGCGGATGTTTCCCGAACAGGCGACCGGCGTAGTACTGGCCCGAGTCACTCGCGATGATCGTCAGGACGAGCAAGATGACGGCCTCACGCCCAGCGACGCCGTGGAGGGCCACGAGAGCCCCGAGCGGCAGGCCGATATAGACCGGCGCGAGGATCGCCGCGGAAGCGTCGTGCAGCGTTGCGGCTCCCGATCGATTCGAGGCCATGATGTCGATTGCGGCGGCGACAAGCGCAAAGCCGAGCACCGACTCGACCGGCACCCAGGGGAACGGCACCATGGCCTGATGCCGCTCTCGATCGCCCGTCGGGCGGCGTCCACGATCTCGGCGCGACCGCCGTAATTGAGAGCAATGTTGAACAGCATGCCGCGGCTCGACGCCGTCTTCTGCGCCGCTTCGTCGAGCTCGGCTCGAATGTCCGGCGCCAGCTCGTTGACCCGTCCGATGACGTTGAAGCGAATATCGTTGGCAAGCAGCGTCGTCAGCTCGGAGCGCAGATAGCGTTTGAGGAGCAGCATCAACGTGCTGACCTCGGTCTCGGGACGCTTCCAGTTCTCGAGCGAGAACGCGTAGAGCGTCAGTACACCGATGCCGAGCCTGGCCGACGTCTCGACCGCGGCCCGCACCGCCTCGATGCCGGCGCGATGCCCTTCCACACGCGGCAGGTGGCGCTTGGCGGCCCAGCGCCCATTGCCGTCCATGATGATGGCGATATGACGCGGCAGGCGGTCGAATTGCACCTGCCGGGCAAGGGCCTCGTCGGGACTTCCCGGCGGCAGCCAGTCAACGAGCTGGTCGAGTCCCATGCACCATGTCGGAGGAAACACCGATGGTACTGGGATTGACCGGACACTGCAACTGCGGTCGGGCCGAGCCGCGAAGCGGCGAGGTCCACCGCGAGCGGAGCGAGCCGAGCGAGGCCCCTCAGTAGTCCACGCTCCACAGCGTGAGGCCATGCGCGGGCGCTCGTTTTCCCGCTTGGCCGCGATCCTTCGAGGCCAGGATGCGCGCCACGTCGGCCACTTGCCGACGTCCACGCCCGACGTCGACCACCGTCCCCACGATGGCACGTACCATGTGGCGCAGAAAGCCCGTGCCGGTGACGTCGTAGCGAAGCAGTCGCGACCCATCATCTGAGAGGTGCGCCAACATGCTCAGCGGATCGGCTGCCGCGCTCACCTCCGCCCATGACGACGACAGCAGCTCTCGTATCGTCGTCGAAACCGACCCGCCGGCGGATTGAAACGCCGCGAAGTCGTGACGGCCCACCAAATGCGCCGCGGCGGTGCGCATGGCGTCGACGTCGAGAGGGGCGGAGACGTGCCACGCCAGGCCGCGTGCGAGCGGTGGCAACGATCGCCCGTGCCAAATGGCATAGCGATAGGTCTTCCGTCGCGCGTCGCGCCGGGCGTCGAACTGCAGAGGCGCATCGACCACGGCCAACACGCGAACATCCGGCGGCAGCGTCGCGTTGAGGGCGCGCTGGACCTCGTCGAGTGGCCGCGACGAGGGCCACACGACGCTCGCCACCTGTCCGGCGGCATGCACGCCCGCGTCGGTGCGGCCCGCGCCGATGACCGTCACCGGCCTGCCGGCGAGGGGCACGCAGGCGTCTTCGACAACTGCCTGCACCGTCCGCACCTCGGGCTGGCGCTGCCATCCTGCGAAGCCGCCGCCATCGTACGCGATTGTGAGCCGCAGGACGCGTAACACAGTGAGGGAATTAGGGAGTGAGGGAATCAGGGAATGCGGGCATACTGCGTTCCCGCATCGGCCACCTGCCCATTCCTGTCACTCCGGTATTCGGCCACTCGCTCACTCCTGTCATTCCATCATTGTGCGCCTGGATCCGGGCTTCTCGAGTGGCCGACCCTGCGCGCACAGGGGACACGCTTCCGGCAAATACGTTGGGAGCTCGATGGACAGAAGCGCCCGGAATGGCACGTCGAGCCCGTGGGCGCCGCCGCTACGATCGACGATCGCGCACGCGCCCACCACGGTCGCCCCCGCGGCACGCGCCACCTGCATCGTTTCCCGCGTCGAGCCGCCAGTCGTGACGACGTCCTCGACGATGAGCACGCGGTCGTCTGGCTCGAGGGCGAAGCCGCGGCGGAGCGTCAGGCTGCCGTCCTGTCGCTCCGCAAACAAGGCTCGCACGCCCGCCGCCCGCGCCACTTCCTGACCGATGACGATACCGCCGAGCGCGGGAGAGAGAATGACGGTGGGCTCGAGAGTGCGGACCGCCGCGCCGAGGCAGGCGCCGATCGCTTCGGCGTCGCGCGGATGCTGCAGCACGAGCGCGCACTGGAGATAGCCGGGGCTATGCCGGCCGGATGAGAGCTGGAAATGGCCGTCGAGGAGTGCACCCGAGCGGCGAAAGCGCGACAACAGCTCGTCTTCGCTCATCGAGCGGTAGTATAGCGAGCGAGCTGGAACGCGTGTCGTGGCCGCGATGGACCGCTTCGCGCCGAGGGCCGGGGAGCGCGCGTGACCCAGCGTGCCCGCGAACTTTGCCGTCGTAGCGGGCGTCTACTCGTCTCAGGGGCACGGCGCGCCCAGCCGGCATTTTTCTTGCTGATTCCTCGCTGCCGTCCATCCGTTCTTCGTAGTGGAGTACCAGGCACATGTGTGACTACAAGCGCCTTGCGATCGGCCTGGCCATGGCCGGCCTGTCCGTTTTCGGAGCAGACCCTGTTCGCGCGCAGACAGCCGTCGACACCTCGGCGGCGGCGGTGCAGCCATCAGGTCCGGTTCGGCGGTTGAGCATCGACGAAGCCGTCGCGCTCGCGCTCGAGCAGAACCTCGACCTGCAGGTCGAACGTTTCAACCCGCAGATTCAGGACTTTGCCATCTCGGCCGCGCGAAGCGGGTGGACACCGAACTTCCAGTCGCAGTTGCTGACGCGCGATTCCAGCAGCCCGAACGACACGTTTCTGTCGGGGTCGATCGCGACCTTGAGCCAGCAGAGTACGACGTCGTCGATGGGTGTCGGGCAGCTGCTGCCATGGGGCGGCGGCTCCTACAACCTCGGGTGGGACAGCGGACGCATCGAGACCAACAATGCCGCACAGAATCGCAATCCGCAGCTCAACTCGACGTTCTTCCTCAACTTCACGCAGCCGCTCCTTCGCAACTTCCGGATGGATCCGACGCGGCAGCAGATCCAACTGAGCGAGAAGAATCGGGAGATTGTCGACGTGCAGCTGCAGCAGTCGATCTCGGTGACGACGAGAAACGTGCGCAATGCCTATTACGATCTGATGTTCACGATCGGCAATCTGCGCGTGCAACAGCAGTCGCTCGAGCTCGCGCAACGATCGCTGCGCGAGAACCGGGCGCGCGTCGAGATCGGCACCATGGCGCCCATCGACATCGTCGAGGCCGAAGCCGAGGTCGCCCAGCGTGAAGAGAACGTCATCGTCGCCGAGGCGTCGATCGCGCGAGCCGAGGATCGGCTGCGCGCGCTCGTCTTCGATCCGGCGAACCCCGATTTCTGGACGGTGAAGCTCGAGCCCACTGAAACCGTCACCTTCCAGCCGATCGCGGTTGACTCGGAAGCCGCGGTCAGAAATGCGCTGGCGAAGCGCACCGACCTCACGGCGATTCGAAAACAGGTAGAGCTGAGCGATGTCAACGTTCGCTTCTTCAAGAATCAACGCCTGCCCGACGTCAACGCCGTCGTCAACTATTCGGGTCTCGGTCGTGGCGGCACCATCCTGGAGGACCCCGATGGCCCACTGCAGCCTTTGCCGTCGCAAATCGTCGCCCGGCAGTCGTTCGGCACGGTGCTGGGCGATGCGTTCGGCAACGCGTTCCCGACCTGGTCACTGGCGTTGCAGGTGAACTATCCGCTCGGCCGGTCGAACGCCGAGGCCAACTACGCCAGATCCCGCCTGCAGGTGTCTCAAGTGCAGAAGGACGTGGCAAGCACAGAGCTTCAGGTCGCCACCCAGGTCCGCGACCTCGCACGCTCGGTACAAACCAACGGCAAGCGAGTCGAGGCGACGCGGGCCTCACGCGCACTGTCCGAGAAGCGGCTCGAGGCGGAAGAGAAAAAGTATCAGGCCGGCATGACCACGCCGTTCCTCGTGTTCCAGGCGCAGCGCGATCTCAATCAAGCCCGCAACAACGAGCTGCAGGCCCTGCTCGATTACGCGCGCTCGGTCGTCGATTTTGAAACCTCACAAGAGGCGCCGCTCCAAACCGGAGGGGTTGCCGGGAGCACCAGCACGCTCTCGAACACATCCAGCGGGACGACGGGGACCGGGACCACGGGCCGGCAACAGCGGCAGTAGGCCTCGGCCCTCGTCGGACCGCCTTCGGCGGTGGGACGGCTCACCTTCATTGGCCGTGGGACCGCGTCGCGCGGTGGGAATCGAACAATCCCTGCCGCCGAGCGAAGCGAGGTGGTCGCACCGCGAGGCGAAGCCAAGCGGTCCTACCGGCGCAGCCGGTCCCACCGAAGCCACGCAGCGGCGAGCCCCCCGGCACGAAGCGCCGCCCGCGAGTGGCAAAGCCGGGCGCCCGGCGCGAAGTGCCGCCTGTCTGCTATATTCCCCGCGGTGCCGAAGTTAACAGTCACGGTGATTACGCGGAACGAAGCGGCGCACATCGCCGCCGCCCTCGAATCCGTCGCGTTCGCCGACGAGATTCTGGTCGTCGACAGCGAGAGCACCGACGACACGGTCGCCATCGCCCAACGGTTCACCGACCGCGTGCTCGTGCGGCCGTGGCCGGGCTACGTGGTGCAGAAGAACTTCGCCGCCGAGCAGGCCAGTCATGACTGGATCCTGTCGCTCGACGCGGACGAGCGCGTCTCGACACCTCTCTCTGACGAGATCCGTGACCTGCTCAGGGGCGCTCCGGACGTCTCAGGTTATCGACTCCCGCGCGTCACATTTCATCTGGGACGTTGGCTGCGCTCCACCGACTGGTATCCCGACTATCAGCTTCGTCTCTACGATCGGCGACGCGCGCGATGGGTCGGCGGGCACGTGCACGAATCGGTGACCGCCGATGCGCCCGTGCGCAAGCTGCGCGGTGAGCTGCTGCATTACGCGTATCGCGACATCGCACACCACCTGCAGACCATCGACCGGTATACGACGTTGGCGGCCCACGAGATGCACGAATCCGGTCGGCGCGCCGGATGGCTCGACGTCGTCGTGCGCCCTCGTCTGGCGTTCTTTCGTAACTACGTCCTGCGCGGCGGCTTCCGTGATGGCATGGCCGGCCTCATCGTCTCCACGATGAATGCGCAGTATGTTGGTCTCAAGTTCGCGAAGTTGTGGGAGCTGTGTTCGCACTCCACATCGACACCGCGCGCACCTGGCGTGGGGGACAGAATCAGGTCCTCCTGACGGTGCTCGGGCTCAGGGCACGCGAGCATCGGGCGCTGCTGGTGGCGCACCCGGCGGGTGAGCTCTATCGCCGCGCGCGCGAGGGGCCCGACCTGGTGCCACTTGCGCCGCGGACCGAGGTGGACCTCTCGGCGGCGTGGAAGCTGTCCCGCATCATCCGGCAGTGGAATCCCACCGTCGTTCATGCGCACGACCCGCACGCCGTCGCCATGGCCGGTTTGGCGCTCTCCTTCGGCGCCCCCACACCAACACCTCGACTCGTCGCCTCGCGGCGAGTCGACTTCCATCTCCAGACCCACTCGTTCTCACGATGGAAGTATCGGCAGGTCGATCTCTTCATCGCGGCCTCCCGCGCCATCCGCGACATCCTGGTCGATGACGGCATTCCCGCCACGCAGATCACCGTCGTCCACGACGGCATCGACGTGGACAAGATCTCGCGGCTGCCAACCATCGAAATCCGTGCCGAGTTCTGGCTGCCTCACGGCGTGCCCCTCCTGGCCAATGTCGGCGCCCTCGTCGCCCACAAAGGCCAGAAGCACCTCGTGGAGGCGATGCGCCACGTGCTGCAGGACGTGCCGGACGTTCATACGGTGGTGTTCGGCGAAGGCGAATTGCGACCCGCCCTCGAGAAGCAGATTCGCGAACGGCGCCTCGAGAAGCGCGTGTTGCTCGCTGGGTTCCGCGAAGACGTGTTGTCGCTGGTGAAGTCGGCCGACCTGTTCGTGATGAGCTCGGTGACCGAGGGGCTCGGCTCGACGGTGCTCGACGCGATGGCCATGGGTCTGGCCGTTGTCGGCACGAATGCGGGTGGGATCTCCGAAGCGGTCGTCCACGGCGAGACCGGTCTGCTCGTCTCGCCAGGTGATCCTGAGGCGCTCGCAGAGGCCATCGTCTCACTGCTGAAGGCACCTGATGTGAGACGCCGCATGGGTGAGGCGGGACGCACACGGGTGCTCGAGCACTTCGGCGTCGGTCGACTCGTCGAGGGCACGCTGGCGGCGTATACGGCGGTCACCAAGCGGGCCGGCGTCGCCTGAGACCGTCAACCTATCCCGTAGCTCACCTGAGACGGGTACGTAGGGCGGGCCTTCACGGCCCGCTCTTGGCGCACCGTAAAGGTGCGCCCTACATCAGATCAAGTGCTCTGGTCTAGACGAGGCCGGCAGGCGCCTTTGAGCGGACAGTGCGCGGCGCCTTGAGCGCGGCCGAAGCCGCACGCGTGCATCATTCCCAGGTGACAGAGCGAGAAGTCGTACTTGACCGGATCGTGCGGGTCGAGCGCGCGCAGCGATCGTGTGATGTCGGCGGCCATTCGCCACCCGGGGCTGCGGTAGCGCGTCAGCCGCAAGCACTGCGCAACGCGGATCACATGCGTGTCGAGGGGAATGACGAGCTGAGCGGCCCGCACGCGCGACCAGACGCCCAAGTCCACCCGATCGTGGCGCACCATCCAGCGCAGGAACAAGTTCAAGCGTTTGCAGGCACCGCCCGCGGAAGGCCGAGCGAAGAAATAGCTGACCCCGGGCCGGCGCGCAGTGCGGCCGTACACGGCCTGCACGTCGAGCAAGCACGCCCGCCGCGAGAAGGCATCGAGCGCCGCGCCGACATCAACGGCGTCAGGCCTGAATGCATCGGTGAAGAAGCCTTCAATCGAACCGGCTTCGTCGATCATCTGATGGAGCACCCAGACCAGCGCCGCCATGTCGGGACCGCGCGTCCAGCGATGGACGAGATGATCGAAGGCGTGCCGGTCGCGGCCGGGGGCAAAGGCGCGGACGTAGGCGGCCGGCGACGCGCCCATGACGGCGAGCACACCTTCGATCGAATTGAGCACGCTTTGTACACGGCCGAAAGCCAGGGCCGCTGCGAGAAAGCCGACGACTTCGCGATCGTCCGGCTGGTGAAATCGCCGTACGATCCAAATGGGATCGGAGACGACACCCTCGGCATTGTAGCCGCCGTAGAGCTCGTCCAGCTTCGGTTGAAGAAGCGCTCGATTTGACCGTCGATCGATGCGGATCGCGCCGGCCTGGCTTGTATTCACACTCGTGACTGGCTCGCTATGTGCGGAAAGCGGGGTTCGGTTGGATCAAGACAAAACACAGAAAGCAAAAGGCAGAAGGCGGGCGGCCGGATCGGGACGCAAGCTGCCGATCCAGGGCCATCAGCGCGTCAAGAATCGTTTCGGCCGCACGCTGAAAGAACACAGGATCGATCTTCTCCGGAGCGTCGGTCGGCTTGTGATAGTCCGCATGGTCCTCGACACCGAAATACACGAACGGAATCTTGGCTTCATGAAAGGCGCCGTGGTCCGATTGGAACGTCCAATCGTCCGCGCCGGCCGTGGCCTGGTCATGGCCGAAGAGCAGCCGAACGTTCGATCGGGCAGCAACCGGCTCGAGCGCGCCTCGAAGCGACGGGTAATGACGGAGGCCCGAGACGTACAGCTCGCCCGCGTCTCCTCTCGCGACCATATCCAGGTTGACGTTGAGCGTCAATCGCTCGCGCGGGATAGGTGGCGACGACACGAAGGCTCGGGCGCCCTGCAGCCCCTGCTCCTCTGCGTCAAAGAAGACAAAGAAGGTCGTGTGCTGGAAAGGCAGACGACGGCACCGGCGGGCCAACTCGAGCACAGTCGCGACGCCGGACGCGTTGTCGTCAGCCCCCGGATAGATCTGACCGTCGCGCACGCCAAGGTGGTCGTAATGAGCCGAGACGACGATGACAGGCAGGCTTGGGTCGGCACCGGGGCAAGTGGCGGCGATGTTCGCGCCCTCGGTCTGCTCGCCGTTTCGCGACCTGAAGCGAAACGGCAGCACATAGTCGCTACCGATTGCAGAAAGCCCCGTCTCCTCGATCGCCGAGACCAACCAGGAGCGCGCCTTGTGTCCGCCAGCCGTCCCTGTTCGTCGTCCTTCCATCTCAGGCGCGGCCAGCGCCTTCACGGTGGCCATCAACCGCTCAGCAGTGATCGCGTGGACCGCGCCCGGCGGAACGGCGTCGCGCTGCTCGGCCACGGTTTGGAGCGCCGCAAGGGTCACCGTGCCCGCCGTCACGAGCACCAGTAGACATGCGCCCAGATGCGGCACGAGCTGCACTCTCGATTTGCAGACGCCGGCTCTCAGTGGGCACGCTCCTTTTTCCATCAGGCACGACCTCCCGAGCGAGACGATCGAAAACGATCGGTACCGCGGTCTCGAGGCCGACGATGCCGAAGGGCGCGCGGTCGAACTCGACGTTCTTCTCATCGTAGTGATGCGGCGCGTGATCCGTGGCGATGACGTCCACGCTGCCGTCGCGGATACCCTCGATCATGGCGTCGCGATCCCGTACTTCGCGCAACGGGGGATTCATCTTGACGTTGGAATCGTAGGGAATGGGCGCGCCGAGCAGGTCGTCGGTGAGGGTGAAGTGATGGGGTGCCACTTCGCACGTCACCTTGACGCCTCGGCTCTTCCCTTGCCGCACCGCCTCGAGCGTCGTCCATGCGCTCATATGCGCGATGTGAACGTGACCGCCCGTCATCTCGGCCAGCAGAATGTCGCGCGCGGCGGTGATCGACTCGGCGACGCCGGGAATGCCCTTCAGGCCCAGCTCCGATGCCTTTGCACCCTCGTGCGCGCAGCCGTCGCCTTTCAAGCTCAGGTCTTCGCAGTGTTCGATCATCGGCATCTGGAACATGCTCGTGTACTCGAGCGCGCGCCGTGCGAGTAATGCCGTGGACACCGGGTAGCCATCATCGCTGACGGCGACGCAGCCCGCCTCGCGAAGCTCCGCGATGTCGGCCAGCTGTTCCCCTTTCTGCCCGCGCGAGACGGCGCCGATCGGATAAACCCGAGCCAACTGCGCGTCAGCGGCCTTCTGCAGAATGAGACGCGTGACGCCGGCGTTGTCGTTCACGGGATGTGTGTTGGGCATGCAGGCCACGGCGGTAAAGCCGCCGGTCACAGCCGACAGCGTCCCTGTGGCAACCGTCTCCTTGTGCTCGTGGCCGGGCTCGCGCAGATGCACGTGCATATCGATGAGCCCGGGACAAATCACGAAGCCCGCCGGGAGGGTCATCACCGCTCCGCCGTCGGCAAGACTCACCGGCAGATCCCGCCCGACCTGGCCGATGCGGTCACCGTCGATGAGCACGTCGGCCGCGCCGTCGACGCCGTTCGCCGGGTCGACGACACGGCCTCCCTTAAGCAGCCGTTTCATGTTCCGCTCCGCCTGCCAGGAGATAGAGCACGGCCATACGCACCGCAACGCCGTTCGCGACTTGATCGAGAATCACGGAGAACGGGCCATCGGCTACTTCGGACGCGATCTCGACGCCGCGGTTGATCGGACCCGGGTGCATGATAATCACGTCATCTTTTGCGCGAGCGACGCGCGCCTGCGTCATGCCGAAGGTGGCGAAGTACTCGCGCACCGACGGGAAGAACCCTCCTTCCATGCGCTCGAGCTGAATGCGTAGCATCATGACGACGTCGGCGTCCTCGACCGCGGCGTCGACGGACGTCGTCACCCGCACGCCGAGCGTCTCGATGCCGCGCGGGATCAGCGTCGGCGGGCCACACACCCATACCTGGGCGCCGAGCTTCGTGAGCAGGAGGATGTTCGACCGCAGCACGCGGCTGTGCAACAGGTCGCCGACGATGGCGATCTTCAGATCGGCAATACGGCCCTTGCGCTCACGAATCGTAAAGGCATCGAGCAGCGCCTGCGTTGGATGCTCGTGCATCCCGTCGCCGGCGTTGATGATGGCGGCGCGGCAGATGCGAGATAGCAAATGACACGCGCCCGACGACGAGTGACGTAGCACGATCATGCTCGGCGCCATCGCCTCGATGTTGAGCGCGGTATCCACCAACGTTTCGCCTTTGACCACGCTCGACGACGCGATCGCCACGTTCAACGTGTCGGCGCTCAGCCGCTTCTCGGCAATCTCGAACGACGTGCGCGTGCGCGTGCTCGGCTCGAAGAAAAGGTTGACGACCGTGCGTCCACGGAGCGTCGGCACCTTCTTGATGGCGCGCTGGCCGACTTCCTTCATGGCTTCGGCGGTATTCAGGATGAGCACGATCTCACCGGGGCTGAGCGAGGCGATGCCGAGAAGATCTTTGTTCCGCAGAGCCGTGATCGGCTCACTGGTCGCATGAACGACATCCATCAGGCTCCTCCTCCCTGGCGATCGATCGTCACCTCGTCGGCGCCGTCGATCTCGTGGAGCCGGACCTGTACGCTTTCGTCGCGCGCCGTCGGCACGTTCTTGCCGACGTAATCGGCCTTGATCGGCAGCTCGCGATGACCGCGGTCGATGAGCACAACGAGCTGAATCGCCTTGGGGCGGCCGAAATCGATGAGCGCATCGAGTGCCGCCCGCGTCGTGCGACCCGTGTAAAGCACGTCGTCGACCAAAATGATGGTGCGGTCGTCGATCGAGAAGGGGATCTCGGTTCGACGAACGAGCGGTTGAGGGCCGACCTGATGCCGCATCAGATCGTCACGATAGAGTGTGATGTCGAGCGCGCCCGTCGACACCTCCTCACCGGCGATGTCTCGGAGCGCATGAGACACGCGCTGGGCAAGCGGCACGCCACGGCTACGGACCCCGACGAGCGCGAGATTACCGACGCCGCGGTTTCGTTCGACGATTTCGTGGGCAATGCGCGTGAGCGCGCGGGAGATGCGATCCGCGTCCATGACTACGGGCATGGGCGGATCGTTCGATAGGTCGGCATGCGCACCTCTTTGCGAGCTCACTGGCCCGCAATTAAAGAGCTGGCGTCAGTGTAGCACGGTGGTTCAAGACAACACGAAGAGTAAGGGCGTGATCTTCGTGTTGTCTTCGTTAGCGGCCGTAACTGGGAATGAAGGTGATGGGACGCGAGCCGGTGAAGCTCGACGTGAACAGATCCGCTCGCGCGTAACCGTCCATATCACGACCGACCGGAAGACCCAGGTAATAGAGGACGGTAGGTGTCACGTCGAGCACCGACGCGCGTGAAGGGCGGCCGGGCGCCACCGCGGCACCGTAGGCGAGGAGAAAGCCGTCCGGCGCACGCTCGTGCGTCCCGCTGATCGCGCGATTGCCGACCAGGCGTTCCAGCAGACGCTTACCGGGGCTGAGGGGCTCCATGCCGAAGGCCGAGACGACGAGCAGCAGATCGGCGGGCTCGAGCGCGATCAGCGCTCGCTCCACGATCTGATCCAGAAACGCATAGTACTGCTCGAGCACCCGACCGAGCTGGCGTCGCTCGGCATCGGTGACGTCACCGAAAGGCGTCGGATTGGCATAGCGCAGATAGTGGTGCCCCACGGCATCGACACCCGGAAAACGGACGGCGAGAAATCGCGCACGCCCGTTTCGATCGAGCGCGTTCCGGATCTGCAGGTGGATGCGGTCGGCAAGAAGTGGCTCCGGCTCTCGCCGCGACTCCACATCGCCGGCTGGCGACGGGGTCACCAGCGTGGCCAGCGCGAGCGGATCCGGCGAGACGGAAACCGCCATGGCCTCCCGGATGTCGGCGACAAGCGCTGGCGGTGATATCTGCATGGCTCCTTCGGAGTCCAGTTGCCCGTCGTCGAGGCGGTGAAAGAGATCGCTCACCAGGAAGCCGTTGACGACCGGCGCGGGGTGTGTGAGCGGCCACCCGACGACGCCGACCGCCACACCTAAATCCGTCAAGATGCTCCAGATGGGCCGAGCCCGAAGCGATTCGGCAGTATGCCCTTCCTCGAAGAGAAACCCGAAAGAGACGAGCGCCTGCGCGAAGCAGTAGTCTGGCAGGAGCTCGATCACGGCCCCGCCCTGCTGCGCTCGATAACGGGCCGACGAGCGAACGCCGTTCGCCATCGGCTGGCGGCCGGTCGCGATCGCGCTCCACACCGGATCGGCTTGTGTCGGCCGCAGCGTGGCCAGGTGCAGGACGGCGCCGCCGTCGACGATGCGTCCGAAGCCGGGCAGTCGGCCGGCCGCCACCGCCGGGGCGATGACGTCGAGCGATGCGCCGTCCAACATGATGAGCACCACGCGTGGACCGTCGGGTGCAGGAGGTCCGCCCAAGGTCGGAACCTGCGCGTCGGGAACATCGATGGCCAGCCTGCCCGTACCACGCGCCATCACCGGCAGTCCGATCGAAACGACCATCATGCCGACCAAGACCGTGGCGCTGGCGCGCCCGCCACGCCGACCGACATGGGCCAACGCGAGGACGAAAAATCCGATGGCCGCCGCCGTCACGGCGATCGCCCCCGTCGTCATGCGACGCGCGGTCTCGGCGTCGAGCACAGGACCAAATCCCCGCAGGTTGAGCCACATCAGGACGGCACCGCCGGCTGCTGCCGCAGTACACAACCACGACAGCAACCGCACGCTCAGCCACCCAGGCGAGAGCACCTCGGACCCAAAAAGTTGCCGCATGACGATGACGCTGTAGAAGAGCAACGCGAGATTGACACCGTACGCCAGGCCGAGGATGGCAGCAAGGGGAACGAGGGCGGCGGGCCGCAACGGAAACCCCGGATTCAGTTGCAGGACGATGACCGTGAGGTAGCCAGATGCCAAGGCACCCGCAATGACCGCGTTCGAGAGCATGCGCAGGAAACGCACAGGGTGATTCTAGACGTCACACGGCAAACGTCATACGGCATACGGCAGGCGGCAAGCGAAGGCGGCAAGCGGCATACGGCAGTCCACGGGGGACGGGGGACGCGGCATACGGGACCGGCAGGCGGCGAACGGCAGGCGGTAAGCGCGCGGCGGCGGGCGGCACGCGGCAGGGCGGCACGCGGAAGGCGAAACCGTCCGGTGGGCGGGTGTTTCGGTGCGATCGGCGCGCGGGGAGCCCCTCATTACGCAAGCACCTGTCGCACTCGTCGCACCATCGCACCCAAGTACCTGAGGACCCCACGCACCTGTCGCACCTGACTCCGGTCGCCTATACTTTTCTGGTGTCCTTGGTCGACCTGGCTGCCCTCGTGCTCGCGAGCCGACGTTTGTCGACCGACTACAACGTACTGACGCTAGCGGCGCCGCAGATTGCCGAGGCGACACACGCGGGTCAGTTCGTGATGGTCAAGCCGGCCAAGACCGCTGACCCTCTGCTCCGGCGCCCTTTTTCCGTCTTCGAAGTTGTCCGCGACGCAGAGGGTCGGGCAACGGCCATCAGCATCCTCAACAAACGCGCCGGACGCACGACCGGTCAGTTGTTCGACGCGGCGGAGGGCGATCGGATTCACTGCCTCGGGCCACTCGGCAAGCCGTTCACGGTAGTGTCGCCGCCCATGCAGGCATGGATGGTGGCAGGTGGCGTCGGCCTGGCGCCGTTCGCCACGTTGGCCGAATCTCTCTTCCGCGTGCAGACACCAGCGACGCTCTTTTACGGAGCGCGAAGTGCCGCCGAGCTCTTCTATCTCGATTTCTTCGAGCGGCTGGGCGTTCGACTGGTGCTCGCAACCGAAGACGGCAGCCGCGGTGTGCGCGGGCGTGTCGACGTTCCACTGGCAAGCGCTCTGGCCGATCTCTCCGGTCCCGTGCAAGCCATGGTGTACGCCTGCGGGCCCGAGCCGATGCTCGCCGCGGTCGCGACGCTGGCCGCGCGGTTCGACCAACCTTCCGAGGTGTCCGTGGAACGCGTCATGGGGTGCGGCATGGGCGGCTGCTACAGTTGCGTTCTCCCCGTGCGCCATGGCGATGAGCACGCCAACCTGGTGCGCTCGTGCATCAGCGGCCCGGTGTTCGACGGCGCGGAAGTGGTGTGGGAGTGACACGGCACACGGTCAACGGCAGACGCAGACGGCAAGCGGCAAGCGGCAAGCGGCAAGCGGCCGACGGTAGGCGACGGGCGACGAAGCAACTCCGAACTCTAAACTGAACTCTTCACTTTGCACTCTGCACTTTGCACTCACTCTGAACTCTGCACTCTGCACTCGGTATGACTCTCTCCGTCCGCCTCGGCTCACTCGAGCTTCCAAATCCGGTGATCGCTGCCAGCGGCTGCTTCGGCTACGGCGTCGAGTACGCGCAGGCGGTCGATCTCTCGAGCCTGGGAGGCCTCGCGACGAAGGGGCTCTTCCTGACCGAGCGTCAGGGCCATCCGCTGCCGCGGATCGTCGAGACCCCGTCAGGGATGATCAATGCCATCGGCTTGCAGGGCATCGGCGTCCATCGCTTCATCCAGGAGAAGCTCCCCGAGCTCCACGCGCGCGGCGCTCGCGTTTTTGTCAATATCTGCGGCACGACGCTCGACGAGTATGTCGAGGTCGCCAAAGCGCTGTCGCAGGCAGAAGGGGTGGCGGCCCTCGAGCTGAACATCTCGTGCCCGAACATCAAGGAAGGGGGCATCCAGTTCGGTTGTAGCCTCTCGGGCACCCACGACGTGACGCGGGCCGTTCGACAGGCGACCCACCTGCCGGTGATTCCGAAGCTGACGCCCAACGTCACCGACGTCGCCTCGTTCGCACGCGCCGCCGAGGAGGGCGGGGCCGATGCGGTGTCGCTGGTCAACACCTTCCTGGCGATGGCACTCGACGTCGAGACCCGCCGCCCGAAGATCGCGAATGTGCTCGGCGGGCTGAGCGGTCCCGCGATCCGGCCGATTGCGGTCCGCATGGTGTGGGAGTGCTACCAGCTCGTCAAGATTCCGATCATCGGGATGGGCGGCATCATGGAGGCGCGCGACGCGCTCGAGTTCATCATCGCCGGCGCGACCGCCGTTCAAGTCGGCACCGCAAACTTCGTCGATCCGTTCATTTGGCCCAAGCTCCTCGACGGCATCGCCGACTACATGCGCCGCCACGCCGTCACGCGTCTCTCGGACCTGGTCGGTCGGGTCGATCTGACGCCGCGCGCCGAGGTGCACGCGTGAACCGGATTCTCGCCGCTCTCGACGTCGACTCCCGTGCCCGGGCGCTCGACCTGGCGTCGCGGCTCAGAGGCGCCGTCGGCGGGTTCAAGATCGGCAAGCAGCTCTTCACCGCCGAAGGGCCGGCGATCGTTCGTGAGTTGGTCGAATGCGGCGATCGGGTTTTTCTCGACCTGAAGTTTCACGACATTCCGAACACAGTTGGCGGAGCCGTCCGCGCAGCCGCTAACACCGGCGCGTGGATGGTCAACGTCCACGCCTCGGGCGGACGCGCGATGATGCGCGCCGCCGCCACAGCCGCGATGCACGCTGCGGAGAGCGCGAGCGTTCGAACGCTGGTCATCGGCGTGACGGTGCTGACGAGCGTGGACCAAGCGGTCCTCGGCGAGATCGGCGTCGGCGGACCGCTGCTCGACCACGCGGTGCGACTCGCGCGGCTGGCGCAATCGTCGGGCCTCGACGGTGTCGTCGCCTCGGCGTACGAAGTGCGCGCCATCCGCCAGGCGTGCGGCGACCAATTTCTCACCGTCGTTCCCGGCATTCGCCCGCGTCTTTCGGGCCAGGATGATCAGGCTCGCACCATGACACCGGCGCAAGCCATCGAGGCGGGCGCAAGCTATCTGGTGATCGGACGCCCCATCACGGCGGCCGCCGATCCGCGTGCCGCCGCCGAGGCGATCGGCGCCGAGCTGGTCACGGCGTGACCACCCCAGCCATCGTCATGTTGTACAGCAAGCCAGGTTGTCATCTGTGTGACGACGTGCGCGAGCGCCTGGAGGCGCTCCGCGCTGAGGGCGGCTTCACGGTCGACGACATCGACATCACGAAGAACCCGGCGCTCTTCGAGCGCTATCGTTACGAGATCCCCGTCGTGTTCGTCGATGGAGTCGAGATCGGGCGAGGCCGAATCGAGCCGACGCAGCTGAGGGAGCGGCTGCGCCGGGTGGGCGAAGTGCCAGGGCCGGGGGCGGGGCTCGAGCCTCCCCCCTAGGGGTCAGGGGTCGAGTACGTAGTGGCGCGGCGTCGGCCTTCGGGTCGCGTCGGCGGACGCGCCATCGCCTTTCGCGCAGGCTTCGTCGCAGTGCCCCTCCACGCTGATTCGCGTCGAGCTCCACCGCTTGAGCCAGTCAGCGTTCTTCTGCAACAACGGTCGAGCATCGGCGCGAAGCGTCGACTCGTCGAGGTCGAAGAAGGCGTCGCCCAAGGGGCGCTCGGCATTCAACTGCTCGAGCGTCTTCTGCGCAAAGAGCTGCTCTTCGGTCGGCGCCGGCGCAGGCGCGGGCGTCGGGGGAGGTGGTGGAGGCGGTGGCGGTGGCGGCGCCGGCGCCGCGGCTGGTGGTGGCGGTGGTGGCGGCGCAACCGCTGGCGCCTTCTTCGCGCATGCGGCAGCCCCGAGGCTCAACACAAGGCACAGCGACAGGGCCCCTGCCGTCTTTCCAAGCACACTCATCGTCTTGCTTCTCCCGGGGCGTGCATCGTCACTGCGCGCCAGCGTCGCTCCCGCCCCTCGCTCGCAGTTATCGGCGCGAGCGCGTGGCAGATTACAGGGGGACTGACACTTTTTGCAACAGGTGCGTGACAGGTGCAACGGATGCGACAGGTACTTCGGTGACAGGTGCGACCGGTGGTCAGGTACTTAGGTGCTTGTGCGACGGGTGCGACAGGTACGTCGGTGCCTGGGCGACGGGTCCGGGGCTGGGTGCGGCGCGCGCACCTAAGTACCTAAGCACCTAACGCACCTGTCGCACCCGTTCAACGCACCTGTGAGAGAGGCCTGAGATCAACATCGAAGACCCGCAACCCCAGTCGGCGACGGTCGGCGACTGCGTTCCGCTCGGCCGGCACGAACGTCTGGTCGGTCTCGATGGTCACAACGCCTTTCGCCTCCTGCAGCGCATCCACCGGGATCGTGACGCTGATCAGGTGATCCGCGCCGATGGTTTCCGAGGTCAGTGTCCGTGAGCCGGCTCGGACCTGGACGGTTGACGCGCCGTCGAAATACCGCCGGGGCGATTCGACACGCATGACGAGCTGCAGCGGGCTCACTGTACCCGTGACAATGAGGGTGGCGCGGTCGCTCATCCAGTGCCAGAGGCCGACCAGCGGGTTGTATTCCGCCTCGTGCCACCCTTCCGAGAAGCCCCACACGGGCACGCCAACCGATTGCACATCGAACTGCTCGATGGCCGTCGGGATGACCAGGTCGCCCGCCGTGGCGTTCGATCGGAGTACGAGCTCGCCCAGTCCCGCTCCAGCCCCGAAGGCTGAGGCCGGCAGATCGAATACGTGCAGAAAGAATCCAGGCGGCGACTCCCATTCGGCCACGATGCGGCCGTCGATCGTTGCGGCGAAGTGCGCGATGGCAGTGGCGGCCGCCGACAGGTTACGCCCACCGACCAGCATCCGGCCGGCGTCATGACGGCGGCGGACCCACCCGTGGGCGCCGCCGAGGTGCGGTCCTTTGCCCATGAGACGAGCGATGCCCGCGGTTTCAGGAGTGAGCGACCACCCCTCGCCCGCGAACCAGCCGGGCGCCGCCATGCGATACCACAGCACATCTCCGGGCCGCATGCCACCGACGCTCGACAAGCTCTCGTAGTCCCAGCGAAACGCCACGTGATCGCGCCGGCTGGCCGGATCGATCAACGCGAGATCGCTCCGGCGCGGATCGGCCAGAAACCACAGCGGCCTGGTGCGACCCTGACGCCAGTACTCAACCGCCTCCAGCCATTCGCGCCGCGGCGGCGAGGCAAGCTGTGGATGAACCGGCACATCCTCCGCCTGCAGCGGCCGGCGGAACGTCTGGTGCATTCCCAGGGCGCCCGGTCGACTGTCCAAGGTGGCAAGACGCATCTCTCCGAGCGCCCGGGCCGTCGGGCTCGGCCGGGCGCCGTACGCGGCCATCACTGGCGCCGCAATCGCCACGGCCCACAGGCTGAGCGCCCCGGCCGCCGGCAGCACCGCCGCCTCGGCAACGAATGCGACGCCGGATGTCGCCAGAAAGCTCACTGACGGCACGAGGGGAAGGGCGTAGCGGACGAAGGTCGTGTCCTGAAACAGCAAGTGGAAGACCAAATAGGGAACGCTCGTGATCGCAACGACGGCCAGCGCTCGTCGCTCGCGCAGCAGCAGCCCGACGATGCCAACTGCGGCGAGTGAGAGGATGACCCCCCCGAGCACGACCGAGTCCCACGGATAGATGAATGTTCGAAGCAGACCGAACGCCAGCAGTCGCGGCGTCGGGTTCGAATACAGCATCTCGACGCCTGCGAAATCCTCACCCGCCTGGCTGCCGAGGGCAGCCCAATACGGGCCAATCCCTCCGCTCGCGGCAATCAGCGGTACCGCCCACACCGTCGCTCCGATCGCGAACGTCATGGCGCTCCCCAGCATGGCACCGGCGACGCCGCGACCGATGCGATCGAACAGGACCGCGATCAGGAGCGGCGCGGTCAACCACGCCGTTTGCGTGCGAAAGCCGAGGGCCACACCCATGAGCAGTGCCCCGAGAACGATCATGCGGCCCGAGGCGGCCGTCGACTCTCGATCGAGCCTCCGGTCGCCGTCATCCCCTGGGCGCTGCCGCCACCACGCCAGCGCCAGGCACGCCTGCGCCGCGGTTGCAATCGCCAGTCCCGGCATGTCGCTCATCGGCCGGGCGGCCATGTACCAGAACAGCGGACACGCGGCGGTGAGCGCCGTGGCCGCCAGCGCACGCGGTTGCAGCGTGCTCCAGGGCTGCTCCGTCCTCCCTTGGCGCGACGGACCCCACGCCGCAAACACGCGGTAGAGCGCGAGTAGCGCCAAGGCTCCGGCCATGAGCGACAGTAGACCCAGCGTTCGGGCTTCCACACCCGACGCCGGTCGTCCTGCTGCGAACGGCCGCGCCAGCGCGACTGCCACCTTGCCGAGACCGATATATGCGGGATAGCCGGGCGGATGCGGACGGTGATCCGCGACATCGAAATCGCGGATGCCCAGCGCAAAGTTGACCGAGTCGATGTCTTCGAGCGCCGAAGGCAGATAGGGAAGATGCGCCAGCGCAAAGACGAACGCTAACGCGGCGACGAAGGGCCGCGTCACTGGATGGGTCGGAGAAGGAGCGCCTCGTTGAGACTGCCGAGACGGTAGCCCTGTAGATCGAGGCTCACGTACCGGTAGCCGATCGCTTTCAGCTCGCGGACGATTTGCGCGCGGACGTCCGGGTCGAGCGCGCGCATCATCTCAGCGGGTCCGAGCTCGAGGCGCGCAAGGGTGTCGTGGTGGCGCACGCGACACACGCGGAAGCCCAGGTCGAAGAGCACGGCTTCGGCGCGCTCGATCATGCGCAGCTTCTCGTCCGTCACCTCGCTGCCGTACGGAATGCGCGACGACAGACACGCCGAGGCGGGCTCGTCCCATGTCGGCAGCCCTTGCTGCCGCGACAGCAGCCGAATTTCGTCTTTCGTGAGATTGGCGGCGTCGAGCGGGCTCACGACGCCGTGCTCATGTGCGGCCTGCCGCCCTGGACGATAGTCGCCCCGATCGTCGGCGTTGCTGCCGTCGACGATCGCGGCAATGCCCCGCGCACGAGCGATCGCACCGAGCATCGTGTAGAGCTCCTGCTTGCAAAAGTAGCAGCGGTTCGCGGGATTCGCGCGATAGTCCGTGCGCTCGAGCTCCGACGTGCGCACGATCTCGTGCTGCAGATCGAAGTCGCGGGCGATGCGTGTCGCGAGCGCGCGGTGGCGCTCCGAGTAACTGGGGCTGTCGGCCGTGATGGCAACCGCGCGGGAGCCGAGGACGGCTTTGGCGGTGACCGCCAGATATGCGCTGTCGACACCGCCGCTGAAGGCAACGATGACCGAGCCCATGTCGGCGAGGAGACGCCGCACGGCCTGCCCCTTGGCGTCAACTCCCTCAGGGAGCTCCCGATGGTTTCCCGAGGCCGCTGGTGAGGGCTTCTCCGACCCCGTGTAAAGCGAATTCGCGGCCGTCATCGCGAACCGCTACTCCTCGGTGCTGTCTTCGTCGCTGCCGTCTTCCTCGATCTCTGCCGCGTCCTCATCGCCCTCTTTTTCGTCGTCGTCGAAGTCGTCATCCTCGTCGTCGTCATCGGCGGTTTCGAGCTCGACGGGCGAATCGCTGGCGACGCGCAGCAGGGCGCCACACTCCGAACATGACAGCTCGTCGCCGATGTCGACGTCTACTTCGTCGATATCGATGTCGGAATCACACTCGGGACACATCACCGCCATGTACGCGCTCCTCGAAGCGAAGGATGTTCGGAGTATAACGAGAAGCTGATACATTCTGCAACGAATGGCCGGGCTGGCGGTGCGGTCTCATGACGTCAACGACACCCTCATCCAAGACGGTTCTCATCGCCGACGACACGGCGTTTGTTCGCGACCGCTTCAAGGTGGCGCTCGAAGGCGCCGGGCACCGGACCGTGACCGTGGCGAGCGCGGCAGAGTTGCTGGCGCGCGTTCGCGCCGATCTCGAAACGCTGGATCTCCTGGTCATCGACTTGCGCCTGCCTCGCACGACCGGCGTGGACGTGATTCGCAGCATCCGCAAGATGGACGACGGCCGGCTGCCGATTCTGGTCTTCAGTGGCACGGTAAGCAGCGCGCAGGAGGTCCGCGAGCTGGAGGCGCTCGGGGTCGCCGGCTACGTGAACGAATACAGTGCCGTGCAACACATTTTTCCGTCGCTGGCGCCACACCTCTTCCCAGAGGATTTCAACCGGCGGGAAGGACCGCGCGTCGTCTTGAGCATCCCCATCGCCTACCGTTTCGGCAACACCATTGCCGCCGCGCTGACGCTCAACCTGAGCCGCGGCGGGCTGGCGATTCGGACGACGAGCGCCCTCGAGAAGGGGGCCTTGCTACGCCTGCGCTTTCGCCTTCCTGGCTCGAAGCGTGACATCGACGCCGAGGCGATGGTGTGCTGGAGCGATCAGCGGACCGGCATGGGATTGCAATTCCAGAAGGTCGAGGCGAACGATCAAACGTCGATCGACGATTTCGTCGACAGCCATTTCTTCCAGCCGCGCTAGTGTCGGTCGGCGCGCCCACGATCCAGAAGGCCTGCTCCCATTGCGCGCGCTCAGACCTGTCGCCGCAGGCGGATCGCATTCGCGACCACGATGAGCGACGTGCCGGTGTCGGCGACGACCGCCATCCACAGGGAGGCGAGGCCGGAGACCGCGAGCAGCAAGAAGATGACCTTGAGGGCGAGCGAGATCGCGATGTTCGCCCGGATGTTGCGAACGGTCGCGCGGCTGAGGCGCAGCGCGTAGGTCACCTTCGACAACTCGTCGGTCATGAGGGCGATGTCGGCCGTCTCGAGCGCTGCGGCGCTCCCCATCGCACCCATCGCGATGCCGACGTCGGCAGCCGCAAGGGCCGGCGCATCGTTGACGCCATCGCCGATCATCGCAACGGCACCGACCTGAGCGCGAATCGCGCGCACGGCGGCGACCTTGTCTTCCGGCAGCAAACCCGCGCGCACATCGTCGACATTCAGCCGCGCGCCCACCGCTCGGGCGGTCGCCTCATGGTCCCCGGTCAACATCGCGACCGTTGTGATGTCGTGACGGTGGAGTGCGGCAATCACACTGGCGGCGCTGTCCCGAACCTCGTCGGCAACGCCGAGCGCGCCGATGACCTGGCCGTTGCGCGATACGATCACCGGTGACATCCCGCTCGACACGAGGGAGTCCACCAACGTGTCGGCCGCAGCGGTCATCAGGCCGCGATCGCGAAATAGTCTCGCGTTGCCGCATATGACGCCGTCGCCGTCCAGTCGTCCTTCGGCCCCGAGGCCGGGCAAGGCGCGAACGTTGGTGGCGTGGACGAGTGGCACGCGCATGTGGTGAGCGGCACGGACGATCGCCGCAGCGATCGGATGCTCCGAGCGCGATTCGATGCTCGCGGCGGTCGCGACGAGCACGCGTTCATCGACGCCGATTGGACTGATTGCCAGGACACGCAGGACACCCTTGGTGAGCGTTCCCGTCTTGTCGAAGGCGATGGCTCGAACCGCGGCGAGCCTCTCGAGGTGCACTCCACCCTTGATCAGCACGCCCTGTCGAGCTCCTCCCGCGAGAGCCGAGACGATCGAGACGGGCGTCGAGATGACGAGCGCGCACGGGCAGGCGATGACGAGCAGCACCAGGCCGCGGTAGAACCACACGGCGAACGGGGCGGCAGCGACGAGCGGGGGCACGGTCGCCACGAGAATCGCGAGAACGATCACCGCGGGCGTGTACCAGCGCGCGAAGCGGTCGACGAATTGCTGCGCCGGAGCGCGCTCGGCCTGTGCCGTCTCGACGAGATGGATGATTCGCGCGAGCGTGGTGTCCCGGCGATGGCGCGTGACCGTGACGTCGAGGGCGCCATGACCGTTGATGGTGCCGGCAAAGACCTCGTCGCCGGCACCCTTGTCGACCGGCAGCGACTCGCCCGTGATGGGCGCCTGATTGACGTCCGACTGGCCCGCGAGCACCACGCCGTCGAGGGGAATTTTCTCGCCCGGACGCACGACCATGACGGCACCGAGCGCCACCTGATCGACGTGACGGCGTTGGTCGTGGTCGCCGACCTTGATGCGCGCCTCGATCGGTGTCAGGTTCATCAGCGCGCGGATGGCTTCGCGCGCCCGATCCATGCTGCGCGACTCGAGCCACTGCGCGATCGCAAACAGAAACACCACGGTTGCCGCTTCCGCCCATTCGCCCAGGCCGATGGCGCCGGCCACCGCCACCAGCATCAGCACGTTGATGTCGAGCGTGCGCTGTCGGAGGGCGCTCACCGCCTTGCGAGCCGGGTACACTCCGCCGGCGAGTATCGCGGTGACGTAGGCGACGACACGCCAAGCCTCGGGCGCGCCGAAGGCGTCAGCCACGAATCCGAGCACCAACATCGTCGCCGAGGCCAGCACGAACAGCCCGCGCGAGCGCGACGAGGGCGTGACGATCGGTTCCTCGTGCTCGAGCCACGCCCGCATGCCGGTCTGCGCGACGGCATCGGTGATCGCGGCAGAGGTGAGGAGAGCCGCGTCGTACTTGACGTGTAAGCGCTGGCCGACCACGTCGGCGACGAGCTCCTCCATGCCGTGCATGGGACGGAGCCGCCGCTCGAGGATGGTGACCTCTTCGCTGCAGCAGAGGCCGTCCACTTTGAAGACGGACTCGGCGTGCACTTCACATCGCGTACAGCGAACCTCCGCCGTCGCGCTGGCAGTGCTCATCGGGCCCGGCCGGCGACGGCGCGGCGCGCCTTGCGGCCGACCGTCGTTTCCTGGACGTGTCGCAAGCCTTGCTTGAAGAGCGTCGTAATGTGCCGGTCGTCGAGCGCGTAGTAGACCTGGGCGCGGGTTCGGCGCGTTTCGGGATCATGGCTGCAGCCCCCTGAACATATGAGCAGATGCTCAGATGTAAGGATAGCACGAGCCGGCCGATAGGCTCGTTACAACGTCGCGAGCGTCTCCGTCACCTTCGCGTAATCGGGCTCCTTCCGTGCGTCGTCGAGCACCTCGCGGTGGCGGATGATGCCGTCCGGGCTGATGACGAACACCGATCGCTTCGCGATGCCCTTGAGGCCGACCATGTCGGGGTTGACGACGCCGTAGGCCGCGATCACCTCTTTGTTGAAATCGCTGAGCAACGGGAAACCAAATTTCTGCTGGTCGTTCCACGCCTTCAACGCAAAGAACGTGTCGACGCTGATCCCGAGCACCCGCGCCTTTGCCGACGAGAGTTGCGTGAGACTGTCGCGGAAGGTGCAGAGCTCCGTCTCACAAACCGAGCTGAAGGCGGCCGGAACGAACGCAAGGACCACGGGCCCTTTGGCGAGCTCGTGGCTCAGCGTGATCGGTTGGCGGTCCTGATTGGGCAGAGTGAATTCTGGCGCGGTCGATCCGATGTCTGCGGGCATGATGACTCCAAGGTGAAAAGGACTAGACACGATACGAGGTCCAACAGAAGATTGCGCGCCCGCCTAGGGCACCAGCAATAGGCGGTGCGCGCGGGCACTTTCGACAGCGCTCCGGGTGAAAGGCTGCGGGAGATAGCGACCCTCGCGCCAAATCTCGTTCTGATCGAAATAGTGCGGGCTCAGAGGATGGCCTGACTGCCCGGCGGGCCGTGCAACGCGTGACCGATCCCAGTCTCCCACATCGAGAATCTGCCGCCACGAGGGATGCTCCCACGCCTCGAAGGGCCGCAGCCGATGATAGCTGACGCGCAGCACGGTCGTGCCATCGCCGATCATCTCGATGGGTCCGCGGTTGAAGAGCCAGCCCAGCGGCCGGGCGACATTGGCAATCGGGTGCTCGAAGCGAGCCACGTGCACGCGCGACCAGGCCCAATCGTCCTCCGCACCATATCGTTCTCGGAGCCGCTCGGCTGCGTCGAGCGCCGCCAGCAGATACACATCGTCGCGCGTCTCTCGGCGCTCCACCGTTCCAATGTCGTCGAACCAGTGGCTTCGCGGTTCATCGAGCAGGGCGAACAGTCCGGCAAGACGCTCGGCGCCCGCCCATTCATAGAAACGGTTGAAGAGCGGCTCGCCCAACTCGTCGACGAAGGTGCGCCGCCACAAGGCGTGTTCGAGCGCTTGATACATCGCCACAACGGGACGAGCGTCGACGACCCGATCCCAGGCGGCGACGCGCTCGAGCAGGTCGAGGGCTGCACGATCGGCTTGTCGACGCTTTCCCTCGGCCAGCGCGTCCGTGGCGCCGGCGAGCACGCGCTCGGCGGCCAGGCTGCGGACGTCTGTCTGAAGGCGCGCCGCCAGATCGAGGTCCATCGGCTCGGACTCCGAGAGCACGCTGGTCAGGCGCGTGGCACGAAAGGGTGCGGCCCAGTCGCGCGTGATGAGGCCTGCCCACGTCCGATCGACTTCGTTGTTGGCCGAGATGAGGAAGCCGGATTCCGGGTTCAACGTACGGGGCAATCCGGCCGCCGGCGCCCGGCCCGTCCATTCGCCTTCACCGGCCCAGCCGTCGACGGGCTGAGTGCCGTCTCCCGAGGCGCGAAGCGGCAAAGCACCAGACATCGCATAGCCGATGTTGCCGTCGATGTCCGCATAGACGACGTTCTGCGACGGCAAGTCGAAACGCTCGACCGCCGCGATGAACTCGGCCCACGTGCCCGCGCGATTGAGCGCCTCGAAGGCGGCGGCCATTTCACCATCGAGCGCGGCCCATTGCAGGGCGTAGGCGCGTTGCTCGCCGGACCGATCGCCCGATGGCGAGAGCCACGCCGGCGGGGCTTCCCAATCGAGCCCCACGTCAGCGAAGACGGCACCGTGGCGCGTGTGCCAGATCTCGAACGGTTCGGGATCGGCCCGGCCGCGCACCGGAATGTCGCTCGTCTCCACGCGCACCGGCACCCATTCGCCC
>JAIVJN010000243.1 GCA_020200025.1 Acidobacteriota bacterium
CGGTGGGGCCGTTCTATTGCCCGGGGGATCAGAAGGTGTATCTCGATTTGAGCTTTTTCCGTGAGCTCGATCAGCGATTTGGCGCACCCGGCGACTTCGCGCAGGCCTATGTCGTCGCCCACGAAGTAGGCCATCATGTCCAGAATCTGCTCGGCGTCGGCGAGCGCGTCGACCAACTGCGCCGGCAGATGTCCGAGACGCAGGCCAACGCCCTCTCCGTGCGGCAGGAGCTCCAGGCCGATTGTTACGCCGGCATCTGGGGTCATCACGCGAACCGGAAGCAGTTGCTCGAGAGCGGCGATGTCGAAGAGGGAATGCAGGCGGCGGCAGCGATCGGCGACGACCGCCTGCAACGCGGGGGACGCGGTCGTGTTTCGCCCGAGACGTTTACGCACGGATCGTCTTCGCAACGTGTGGAGTGGCTGCGGCGCGGCTTGGAGTCTGGGCAAGTGGAGCAGTGCGACACGTTCGGAACGAGCTCGCGATGACCACCCGGGGCGGGTACGACGGGTGCGCCAGGTACGCAGGTGCTTGGGTGCGGGGTGCGATCCGTGCTTGGGTGCGACCGGAGCACGTGCGACTGGTGCTGGCCGCGCACGTGACACCTATGAATCAATAGCCACGGCCCTCGACTCCGCTTGGGGTCGTCCTGAGCAGCGTCGAAGGACGATGACCACGAAGAAAGGACCTTGCGATTTTTTCCCTTCGTGACCTTCGTGACCTTCGTGTGCTTCGTGGCTTCGGTCGTCTGTCGCTAACGTGCTGAGTACCCGCGTACCTCATGCACCCCTTCGTCAGACTGAGAACACGTGCCACAGCTCGCGCTGCGGGCCAAGCGGCAACTCGCCGCGGTCGCGGAAGCGGATGCCCGAGCCGGCGACGAGATCGCGCAGCGTGCGTGAGGCGAGCACCTCGCCCGGCGTCGCCTGCGAGGCCACTTGGCGGGCAATGTCGACGGCGAGGCCGCGCACCTGGCGCTCTCGGACTTCGCATTCACCCGTGTGCAGGCCGATGCGGAAGCGGAGCCATGGCTGTCGGCCAGGGTTGCGAGCGACCGGGCAGCCGTAATCGCGCGCGCCGGCCCGTCGAAGGCCGCGAGCAGTCCCGTGGCCGCCGTCTCGCCGCTCCGCGCGTAACGGGTCTCAGGGGTCTGAAGCGGGGCGGCCACGCCGACGCTGCTCACGAGAGGCGCTGCGACGCCCGTACTGAAGCTCACCGGCGTGATGAAACGATAGCCGCGGCGATGTACCGTCTCGACATACATGGGGTGGGCGGCGTCGTCTTTCAGCGCGCGCCGGATCTCGCGGATGCACACCTTGAGGGCCGCGTCGCCGACGAAGACTCCGGGCCATCCGGCGTCGAGCAGTTCGTCCTTGGTGACCAACCGGCCGGCGCGCTCGGTGAGAAAGTGCAGGACGGTCAGCGCTTTCGGCTGCAGCGGCACGACGCGATCGCCACGCCACAGGCGAGCATTCTCGGGCTCGAGCCGAAACGGGCCAAAGGCCAGCTGGATCGATCCGCGCGTCAGCATGGGACGACTACCAGATCTTCACGCGCTTGTCGGGCGCCAGGAACAGCCTGTCACTCTCCTCGAGCCCGAAGACGCTGTAGAACTCCGGCACGTTTCGAACGGGCCCATTCGCGCGGTATCTCTCCGGCGCGTGCGGATTGGTGAGCACCTGCTGCCGCAGCGAGTCGTCACGCTCCTTCGAGCGCCAGGCCTGCGCCCACCCCATATAAAAGCGCCCGTCGGCGGAGATGCCGTCGATCGTCGGTCCCGGCTTGTCGTCGAGCGACAGCAGATAGGCGCGGTGGGCAATGACGATGCCGGTGAGATCGCCGATGTTCTCGCCGAGCGTCAGCTCGCCGTTGACTTTCAGTCCGGGCAGCGGTTCGAACTGGTTGTACTGCTCGACGAGCAGCTTGGCGCGCTTGGTGTACTCCTCGGCGTCCTGGGCTGTCCACCAGTCACGCAGCCGGCCGTTGCCGTCATACCGGCGCCCCTGATCGTCGAATCCGTGGCCCATCTCGTGGCCGATGACCCCACCAATGGCCCCGTAATTGACGGCATCTTCGGCCTGCGGATCGAAGAACGGCGGCTGCAGAATGGCGGCGGGGAAGACGATCTCGTTGCGAATCGGATGGTAGTAAGCGTTGATGGTCTGGGGCGTCATCGCCCAGTGCTCGGGATCGATGGGCTTACCG